>JAVFAT010000201.1:0-3868 GCA_034002385.1 Azospira sp.
CCTTGCCGCCGTGCGCTTCCAGCCGCGCACGGATGGCGGCATAGAGTTTCTCATTGCGATGCGGGTCGATCAGCTTGTCGAGATCGGTCAGTTTCAGGCTGGCGAGCGGTACTTTCTGCGTGACGCCGCCTTGCAGTTTTAACCGTTCCGGTTGGGCGTAGATGGTGTCCTTGTGGGCCGCGCCACCGTTGCGCCGTTGCGGCGCACGCGAGACGAAGAGCGGCCGCACGGCGGCGAGGGCTTCCGGCGGGTAGGTGCCGAACATTTCCAGTTGGGCGCGCAGTTCCTCTGGATCGTCGATGCCGAGCCGTGCTTCGAGTTCTTGCCGGAAATGCGGCCATGGGTCGGGGAAGTGGGAATGCAGTTGCTGGAACATCGCCGGATCAACGATCTCGCCGGTTTCCGGATCGGGGAAGCCGTCACGCGCTTTCGCCAGTTCCTTGGTGCGTGCGTAGTCGCCAAGGCGCTTGACCATGCCGTGGCTGCATGTCGCCACCACGGCGGCGTCAAGTGCGTGGTGGCGGTCGCTGTCGCCGCGCACCTTGAGCAGCCCCCAGCGCGCGCGCAGGAAGGCGGTGGTCTGTCCGTTGAGTACCACGCAACGCTGGTTCGTCGCGCCATCCACCGTCCTCCCAGCGCCGACTTTCGGGGCTAGCTTTAGGTGACGTTCGACGTAGTTCTTGAAGAACTTGCAGATGTAGCGCGTGTCGTTGAGGTTGCGCTCGCGGAACTCGTCGGCGGCCTTGCCGGCGAAGTCCTTGCGCAGCAGGCGCTGGCGTTTGGCGAGACGGTAGCTCTTGTTCGACTCGACGAAGGCGACGAACTGTCGCCAGCGCTCGCCTTGCTCGCCGCCGTAGGTCGTCAGGTATTCGTAGGGCGTGCGGTTGCCCTTGTTGCGGTTTTCCTCGGCGAGCACCAGCACCTTGTTGTTCTTGCCGTCGTCGTAGCTGCGCGAGTAGGGCAGGGCGTGGTCGACCTCGGCGTAGCCGATGTCGTGCAGCACGCGGTGCAGGTCGAGGGGTTTGAGCGAGTATGCACACTTGCCCTGCTGCTCGCGGTAGAGCTGGAATTTCTCGAACTCGCGGCTCTTCGCGGCGATACCGTATTCGGCGGCGAAGGCGGTTTTGTCCTTTTCGTTGCGCTCGCGGTATTCGTCCTGCGCCTTCTTGACCTTGTTGCGCTCGTCGAGCGGCCGGGATAGGTCGCGCGCCATCTCGATATGCACGGCGACGGGCGAGCCGTAGGCGCGTACCAGCGCGTTCAAGACCTTGCGCGCCTGGTTGAGCGCGCGCAGGACGACGGGGTTTCTCGGCACGTCGAGGTTTTCGTCGAACACCATGCGGCCGTCCTTGTCGCGGCGGGCGTAGAACGGCGGCAGATAGAGCTCCTTGTCCTCGCCCTGATGCAACTGGCTGTGGTGGTAACCGGCGGCGACGCAGGCTTCGTCGTAGCGCAGGCCGGCTTCCATGTGCGGCACGATCTTGCACAGGGCCTTGAGCGAGAGTGCGTGGAATTTGTCGAAGCTGATTTCGGCGAGCGCTTCGATCATTTTCTCGCCGCCCGGCAACGGGAGTGTGCGCAGTTCGGTCTCGACCTCGGCGCCGTCCTTGAAGACGGACAACACGCGGGCGATTTCGTCGAGTAGCGTCGGATCGCCACCGGTCGCGGCGCCGGCCATGCTTTCCCACTCGGTTTCGAGCCCCGCGTCCTTCAGCGTCTTGCGCAGGGTTTGCCAGGCCGGCAGCTTGACGAGGGTATCTTTCTCCTTGTCTTCGGCCAAGCCGGCGAAGTCGAAATTGGCCAGCCCCGACTTGGTCAGCGCGGAGCGCAATTGCTTGTAGGTGAAATCGCCGGCCTGCTTGTAGGGCAGGGGCAGGGCGATGTGCCGTTCGTCTTCGCTCAGCGGGCGCGTTATGCCGGCGACGACAATGCGCAGGTTGTTGAGTCGCGTCAGCCAGACATGGCGCTCGGCCGTGAAGCTGGCTTTCGGCGCGCGGTATTCGCCCTTGCCGTCTGGCCCCCCCTTTCTTTCGAAGGTGCATCTGCCGAGCATCTTGAGCAGGTCGGTGCCGGCCAGCGGCGGCTTCTGTTCCCAGAACAGACCGCTCTTCCTGTCGCCGCTGCCGAGAATACTCGCCTCAAGTTCCGCGTCGGAATGCGGGTTGCCAAGTTCGCGCTGGCGCCGGAACAGCAGGGCCAGTTCGTCGGTCAGCAGGAGGCGGGAAAGCGCCTTGCCGTAATCGCCGGCCTTGTTGCGCTGGGCGTCGGGGAATTCGGCCAGCACCATTTCGGCGGCGCTGCGGTAGCCCTTTTCGGCCATGCGGCGCTGGGTGTCGGAAAGTCCCTGCTTGACCTTGCCGCCTTCCTTCTTGTCGCCTTCAGCCTTCTTTTCCTCGGCGCGGCTGATCCAGTGGAAGCCGCGATGCTTGCACAGGTGGTAGATGACGCGCCCCCATTCGTCGTCAGCCAAGCGGCGGTCGAGGCCATCGACGCGCAGCTTCCAGGGCGAGACGGTCGATGGCTGGCGTGGGTCACAGTTCAGTCCGGAGCGTTTCAGCAGGCGCGCCAGTTTGACGAGCCGCCAAGCGCGGCGGCGCAGGCGGCGACGCATCAGGCGCGCGGCGCGGCGGGCGAGGTTGAGCGGATCGCCTTCCTTCGCCGTTTCCGCCTTGTCGAAACAGCGCACACCGAGATCGACGATGCGGTTCTCGCCGAGCACACACCAGCCGACCGAGGCGATGCCGATGTCGAAACCGAAGGTCAATGCCTGCTGGCTCTTGTCGCCCATGCCGTCCTCCCTTATGATGAGCCCCGTTGTGGCTATCCGGGGTGAGAGCCGTTGCTACAATAAAGGTGAATAACCTGTATCCAAGCCCGGCGGGGAAATCCGTCGGGCTTTTCATTTTATGCCTCGCGAATCGGATTGTGCGTGTGTCATGCACCGTCCCGCTGGCGCAGAGTATCGCAGCGATAGAGCGCGCGGTGCTTAACTGACCGGCGCCGGTCGGCCGTCGCCGAATGTTGGCGCGGCCCCGGCGCACTCACCGTCCCGCCGGCGCCGAGTTTTCTCAGGCACCCAGATGCACGGGAATGCGCCGCGCCCCGAAGGGCGTGCCGAAGTGACCGAAGCGGCCGGCGATGGCGGTGCCGCAGTGCTTGCAGTTGCCCGTGTCGTCGAGTTCGTAGCCGAGGATTTCGTACCAGTCGCGCCGGATCACCGGCTTGCCGCAGCCGGGGCAGTGGGTGGCGTCGCCGGCGCGGTCGTGTACGTTGCCCGTATAGACGTAGCGCAGGCCGGCGTCGAGGGCGATGCGGCGCGCGCGCGTCAGCGTTTCCGGCGGCGTGGCCGGGGCGTCGAGCAGCTTGTAGTCGGGATGGAAGGCCGAGAAGTGCAGCGGCACGTCGGGGCCGAGTTCCTTGCGGCACCAGGCGGCCAGCGCCTTGAGCTCGGCATCGGAGTCGTTGTGGCCGGAGATCAGCAGGGTGGTGAGCTCGACCCAGCAGTCGGTCTCGTGATGCACCATGGCGATGAGGTCGAGGATCGGCTGCAGGTGGCCGACGCAGAGCTTGAAGTAGAAGTCGTCGCTGAAGGCCTTGAGGTCGATGTTGGCGGCGTCCATCTTGGCGTAGAACTCGCGCGCCGCCGGCAGGTGCATGTAGCCGGCGGTGACGGCGACGGTCCTGATGCCCAGCGCGTGGCAGGCGTCCGCCGTGTCCATCGCGTATTCGGCGAAGATCACCGGGTCGTTGTAGGTGAAGGCGACGCTGTCCGCGCCGTATTTCTTGGCGGCCTGCGCGATGGCCGCCGGGCTGGCCTCGTCCATCAGCCGGTCCATGTCGCGCGACTTGGAGATGTCCCAGTTCTGGC
>JAVFAT010000202.1:0-3851 GCA_034002385.1 Azospira sp.
CCGAAAACCGCGGCCAGCGCCCCCTGCGTCGACGCCTTCTTCCAGAAGGCGCCGAAGAAGAGCGGCACGAAGGCGCCGGCGAGCGTGATCTTGTACGCCGATTCGACCATGTGGAAGATCGATAGTTCGGAATTGAGCGCGTAGGCCAGCACGCAGCAGGCGAAGACGACGATGGTGATGCGCATCGTGCGCAGGAAGGCGCGGTCGCTCATGTCCGGCATGAAGCCGCGCACGATGTTCTCGGCGAACGACACCGACGGCGCGAGCAGCGTCGCCGACGAACAGCTCATGATGGCGGCGATGACGGCGCCGAAGAAGACCACCTGCGCGAGCAGCGGCGTGTGCTGCAGCACCAGCGTCGGCAGCACGCGCTGCGAATCCTCGGTGATCAGCCGGTTGAAAAGTGACGGGTCGATCAGCGTCGCCGCGTAGGCGATGAACATCGGCACGAAGCAGAAGAAGAAGTAGATCGAGCCGCCGAGCAGCGAACCGGTGATGGCGACCTGCGGGCTTTTCGCCGAGGTGATGCGCTGGAAGACGTCCTGCTGCGGGATCGAGCCGAGCATCATGGTCATCCAGGTGCCGAGGAAGGTGAGCCACAACCAGGGGTCGGCGGGCGGGAAGAAGTCGAGCTTGCCGGCGGCGGCGGCGTGCTCGATGACCGGCATGACGCCGCCGGTCTGGTCGGAGATCAGCCAGGCGATGTAGAGCAGACCGGCGATGATGACGCCCATCTGCACGAAATCGAGCACGGCCACCGAGAGCATCCCGCCGAAGGTGGTGTAGGTGAGCACGATGGCGGCGCCGAGGATCATGCCCGCCTCCTCGCTGAGGGCGCCGTCGGTGACGAAGTTGAAGACCAGGCCGAGCGCCTTGATCTGCGCCGACACCCAGCCGAGGTAGGAGACGACGATGGCCAGCGTGATCAGCACCTCGACCGTGCGGTTGTAGCGCATCCGGTAGTAGTCGCCGAGCGTCAGGATGTTCAGCCGGTAGAGCTTGGTGGCGAAGAAGAAGCCGGCGATGATCAGGCACAGCGAGGAGCCGAAGGGGTCGGCGACGACGCCGCCCAGACCTTCCTTCACGAAGGTGGCGGAAACGCCGAAGATCGCCTCGGCGCCGAACCAGGTGGCGAAGACCGTGGCCATGACCACCGGCGTCGGCAGATGCCGACCGGCGATGGCGAAGTCCTTGGCGTTGTGTACGCGGGTCGCGGCATAGAGGCCGATGCCGAGCGACACCATCAGATAGATCACTACGAACCAGAGCAGCATGGCCCCGCTTCCCCCTGTTTAGACAGGACGACTCCCCGGTGGCCGCCCTTTTGAACGGGGGCGATTATATGCGCAAGTCACTGGTTCCCGAGGTCTTTTTTGCCCGGGCCGGCCCGTCGGCGAGGGCGCATCCGTTTTCAGGTTTGATCGCGCCCCGGGCAGAAAACGCCATCCTGATCTTTCAGGACATCGCGGGGCGATGACGTCGGCCGCAGGAAAGGTGCCGGCGCCATCGGGAAGCGGCGCCATTGCGGCACGGCGCGCACGAATCGGGCAGGGAACGGCGTTGGAGGATTTTTACCTCCGGGCAAGTGCGCCCTGCCGGGCGCACCATGAAAAAAGGCCGGGAAATCCCGGCCTTTTCTGGCGCCTCAGCGCGTGGCGATTCAGTCAGCCGCGCGGATGTTGGCAGCCTGCTTGCCCTTCGGGCCAGTGACGACGTCGAAGGTCACCTGCTGGTTTTCCTTGAGCGACTTGAAGCCGTTGCCCTGAATTGCGGAGAAGTGGGCGAAGAGGTCTTCGCCGCCGTCGGCCGGGGTGATGAAACCAAAACCCTTGGCGTCGTTAAACCACTTGACGGTACCGTTTGCCATTTTGATAGCTTCCTTAAAACGAATGAAAATCGGACGGATGTCCGGGACTACGAGAATCAAGAGGAGAGCTGCCAAACTGTAGTACCGCTGAAAGAGGCACGGCGTCAGCCGCTGTCGTACTGCTTGATAAAACCCGTGGCGCGCAGTATGCGGATTTGTCGGTGGAAGTACAAGCCCCCCGTTGCATCTTCTCCGGCAAGCGCACCAATCTCCCGGAAGGGGTTTCCCTCCGGCGGCCGGTGCAACCGGCAAGGTGCACAGTCCCTTACCGATGACCTGGCCGGCGAAACGCCCTCCGCGCGTCCGCTGTCTGCTCTGCCGCGCCGCTCCGGAGGGCGGCCATCCCCCGCACGTCGTGAGCAACGCTGCGGCGTGCCTCAATCCGGCGACGGCAGGGCGTCCAGCGCCTCGTGCAATTCCAGCCAGCGCAGTTCGGCGGCCTCCATCGCCTCGCCGAGACGGCTGGCTTCGCGGTGCATTTCCTCGCTCCTGGCGCGCTCGGTGACGGCATAGAAATCCGGCGCGGCAAACTGCGCGTCGAGCGCGGCTTTTTCCTGCTGCCAGCGGGCGAGGTCGCGGTCGATTTTTTCGATTTCCTTCGCCAGCTTGCGGCGCTCGGCGAGCAGCGCCTGCCGGCCGGCCTTTGCCTCAGCCCGCTGTTGCAGGCGCCCGGCCTTGTCGGCAACGCTCCCGGCTTCCGGCGCTTTGGCCGTGTCGCGCGCCCTGGCGAGCCATGCGGCATAGTCGTCGAGATCGCCGTCGAACGGCTCGGCCTTGCCATCGGCAACGAGCAGCAACGTATCGGCGGTGGTCCGCAGAAGATGGCGGTCGTGCGAAACGAGCACGACGCCACCTTCGTACTCGTTCAGCGCCAGCGTCAACGCCTCGCGCATCTCCAGGTCGAGGTGGTTGGTCGGCTCGTCGAGAAGCAAGAGGTTCGGCTTTTTCCAGATGAGCAGCGCCAGCGCCAGGCGCGATTTTTCGCCGCCGGAGAACTTGCCGCAGGGCGCGGTTGCCATGTCGCCGCGGAAATCGAAGCCGCCGAGGTAGTCGCGCAGTTCCTGCTCGCGCGTGGCCGGGTCGAGGCGGGCCATGTGCTGCAGCGGCGATTCGTCCGGGCGCAGGTGTTCGAGCTGGTGTTGCGCGAAGTAGCCGATGGAAAGCCCCTTGCCCTCGGTGCGCTGGCCCCGGAGGGGAGCCCGTTCGCCGGCCAGCAGCTTGACCAGCGTCGACTTGCCGGCGCCGTTGCGGCCGAGCAGCGCGATGCGCTCGCCGGGGCGCAGCGTCAGTTCGACGCCGTCGAGGATGATCTTCCGGCCGGCCTGCGTGTCGTAGCCAGCCTGCGCCTCGTGCAGCACCAGCAGCGGGTCGGGCGCCGCCGTCGGGTCGCGGAAGCGGAAGGTGAAGGGCGTATCGACATGCGCCGCCGCCACCTCCTCCATCCGTTCCAGCGCCTTCATGCGGCTCTGCGCCTGCCGGGCCTTGGTCGCCTTGGCGCGGAAGCGGTCGATGAAGCGGTGCAGGTGGGCGATTTCGCGCTGCTGCTTCTCGAACATCGACTGCTGCAACGCCAGCTGCGCCGCGCGCTGGCGCTCGAAGGCCGAGTAATTGCCGGCATAGAGCTTCATGCCGCCCTGCTCGATGTGCAGGATGTTGCCAACCACCGCGTCGAGAAAGTCGCGGTCGTGCGAGATCATCAAGAGCGTGCCGCGGTAGGCGCGCAGCCAGCCTTCGAGCCAGAGCACGGCGTCGAGGTCGAGGTGGTTGGTCGGCTCGTCGAGCAGCAGGAGGTCGGAACGGCACATCAGCGCACGCGCGAGGTTCAGCCGGACGCGCCAGCCGCCGGAGAACTCGGCGACCGGCCGGGCGAGGTCGGCATCCGAAAAACCGAGGCCGTGCAGCAGTTCGGCGGCGCGCGCCTTCGCCGCGTAGCCGTCGAT
The DNA here is from genome assembly GCA_034002385.1 of Azospira sp. Lineage (GTDB taxonomy): Bacteria > Pseudomonadota > Gammaproteobacteria > Burkholderiales > Rhodocyclaceae > Proximibacter. The sequence goes on from JAVFAT010000202.1 coordinate 3,808, forward strand.
TTCGGAAAAACGGGCGTGCAGCGCTCCGATCCGCTCACCTTGGG
>JAVFAT010000203.1:0-3849 GCA_034002385.1 Azospira sp.
CCTGAACCAGCTTCACGCCCGCCTCGACAAGATGCATCCGGCCGACGTGGCCTACATCCTCGAAGCGCTGCCGCCGGCGGATCGTCTGCTGGTCTGGGATCTGGTCGGCGCCGAGCGCGACGGCGATATCCTGCTCGAAGTCTCCGATGCCGTCCGCGAGTCGCTGATCGAGACGATGGAGCCGGCCGAACTCAAGGCCGCCGTCGAAAGCCTCGATGCCGACGAACTGGCCGATCTCGCGCCCGATCTGCCGCAGGAAGTGATCGAGGACGTCTTCCGCTCGCTGCCGGCCGAGGAGCGCGAGCAGCTGCGCGCGGCGATGTCCTACCCCGAGGATTCGGTCGGGTCGATCATGGATTTCGATCTGGTGACGGTGCGCGAGGACGTCACCCTCGAAGTCGTTCTCCGCTACCTGCGCCGCTTCGATGAACTGCCCGACCACACCGACCAGCTCTTCGTCGTCGACCGCGAGGAGCGGCTGAAGGGCGTGCTGCCGCTGAACGTGCTGCTGGTCAACGATCCCGAGGTCGAAGTCGGCACCGTCATGCATACCGACTGCGTCGAGCTGCAACCGGACGATTTCGCCGAGGAAGCCGCCAAGGCCTTCGAACGTTACGACCTCGTCTCGGCGCCGGTGGTCGACGCCGACCAGCACCTGATCGGTCGCGTCACCGTCGACGCGGTGGTGGACGTCATCCGTGAGGAAGCCGAGAACGAACAGCTGGCGCAGGCCGGTCTGCGCGAGGAGGAGGACATCTTCGCGCCGGTCATCGACTCGGTGAAGAACCGCTGGGCCTGGCTGGCGATCAACCTCATCACCGCTTTCGTCGCCTCGCGCGTGATCGGCGCCTTCGAAGGCTCGATCGAGAAGCTGGTCGCGCTCGCCGCCTTGATGCCCATCGTCGCCGGCATCGGCGGCAACTCGGGCAACCAGACGATCACCATGATCGTGCGCGCCATCGCCATGGGCCAGGTGCAGCCGGACGCGCTCAATCGCCTGCTGCGCAAGGAACTCGGCGTCGCCGTCATCAACGGCCTGATCTGGGGCGGCCTGCTCGGCCTCGTCTCGTGGTGGCTCTATGACAGCGCTTCGCTCGGCCTGGTGATGACGGCGGCGATGACCCTGAACCTGCTGCTCGCCGCCACCGCCGGCGTCGCCATCCCGATCCTGCGCATGAAGCTCGGCGGCGACCCGGCGATCGGCGGTTCGGTGATGATCACCGCGCTCACCGATTCCGGCGGTTTCCTCATCTTCCTCGGGCTGGCGACGCTGTTCCTGCTCTGATGCCCTCAAATCACGGGCTGGACGGGCGGGGGCAACACGGGAAGAATGCAGCTGTGCATACGAAGAACGGGTCGCTGTAACGGCCGCCAAAGGAACCCCCGACCATGAAGAAGGCTTTCGCCGGGCTGTTTTTTCTCTCGACCGCCACTCTGCCGGCGCAGGCGGTGGACGACGAGTCGGCGTACTTCAGCGAGTTGCCCGTCGTCGCTTCGGTCAGCCGGCTGCCGCAGCGGCTGGCCGATGCGCCGGCTTCGGTGACGGTGCTCGACCGCGACATGATCCGCGCCTCCGGCGCTCGTTCGCTCAACGATCTGCTGCGTCTGGTTCCCGGCTTCCAGACCTTCGCGCACAGCGACGTGGCGGCGCGGGTCAACTACCACGGCGTTTCGGACGACGGCGATTTCTCGCCGCGCGTGCAGGTGCAGGTCGACGGCCGCTCGCTGTATTCGCCGCTGTTCATGAACGGCATGAACTGGGGCGTCGTTCCCGTCGCGCTCGAAGACATCGAGCGCATCGAGGTGCTGCGTGGCAGCAATACCGTCTCTTACGGCAGCAATGCCTTCATGGGCGTCATCAACATTGTCACCCTGCCGCCACCGTTGGTGCGCGGCGTCTCGGTGAAGGCCAGCCGGGGCAGCCAGGGCGTGCGCGACCACACCATGCGCGGCGGCGGCCGTTTCGGCGAGCAGGGCAATTTCCGCCTCACCCTGCAGGAAACGCGCGACGATGGCCTCGATGACCAGTGGGACTGGCAGGACAGCTTCCTCAACCGCCGCTTCGACGCGCGCCTCGATTACCAGCTGGCCGCCACCGATCTGCTCGAACTCGGCTTCGGCCGGGTCGAAGGCCGTTTCCGCCGCGGCCGTCTCGACACCGACGTGACGCCCTTCGTTTCCGATCCCGCCGACCCCCTGCGCACGCTCGCGCAATCCTCGACCTGGCTTCAGGCGCGCTGGCTGCGCGCGCTCGGCGACGGCAGCGATCTTTCGCTGCGCTACACGCTGGGCGAGGATCGCAGCGACGACGCCTACATCGATCCCGGCCGCGATCCGGGCTACCGCCGGGTCGATTACTCGGGCGACCGGGGCCGCCGCAACGAAATCGAACTGACCCACAATTTCCTGTTCTCCGACGCGGCACGCTTCGTCTGGGGCGTCAGCTGGCGGCACGACGCGGTTTCCTCGGACACCATGCTGCGCGATCAAGGCACCGTTTCGCGCCAGGTGCGGCGCGCCTTCGCCAATGGCGAGTGGCGGCCGAACCGGCGGCTGACCGTGAACCTCGGCGCTTCCAGCGAAAACGATTCGCTCGCCGGCACGCACTTCTCGCCGCGCGCCAGCGTCGCCCTGCATCTCACCCCCGGCAACACGCTGCGCCTGGGCTACTCCCAGGCCTGGCGAACACCCAGCCTGCCGGCCTACCGGGCCAACTACAGGGAACGGGGCGCGAACCCTCACCGCAACGACCAGACCGGCAACCCACGGCTAGCCGCCGAACGGCTGGATACCTGGGAAATCGGCTACCTCGGCGACTGGCACGACTGGCGAATGAGCCTCGATGTCCGCGTCTTCCGCGAAGCGCTGCGCGACCGCATCCTGCTGCTGCGCCCCGGCGCCGGGGCGCCGCGCTCGGAGCAGAACGTGCAGGACATCGATCTCTCAGGCCATGAATTCCAGTGGCGCTGGCAGCCCTTCGAATCGACCCGGCTGGTGCTGAGCCATGCCCGTATTCACTCCGATGTCGGCCTTTCCGGGAACGGCGCGCGAATCCTGGCGACTCCGGGCAGCAACCTCGCCATCGACCCGTCCGGCAATTATCGTGCGCTCGCCGAAAACGCCGCGCCGCACCGCGCTTCCTCGCTGCTGTGGGTGCAGCGTCTGCCGCTTGGCATCGAATTCTCGCTGGCCCACTATCGGGTCGGCGAGGTCAAGTGGACGCGCAACACCAGGGTCGACAAATACCGGCGAACCGATGCCCGTCTCGCCTGGCCGTTCAGGCTCGCCGGCCAGCGCGGCGAAATTTCCTGGACTGTCCAGTCGCTCGACGGCGCGCACGAGGAACAGCGCAGCGCGGGCAATTCGCCGACGCAGCGCACCGTCGATCGCCGTCACTGGCTCGGTTTGCGGCTCGATTTCTGAGCGAGCCGGGAGGGCGGCGGGTGGCCCCATGCTGTGGGGGGGCGGGCGCCGTCACGCTTATCGAGTCCTGCATGGGTTTCCGGCCTGCTCCCCGTGGCCTGAGGGCCCCGAGGGGGAGAGGCGAAGCCGGCGGAAAAATTGCGGAAAATCGCTGAGGGCGCAGTGCTGCAGGCAGCGGCGAAGGTCGCCGAAAACCGTTGGAAAGCCGCTGAAACAAGCGGCGGAAAGACGGATGCTCAGCGCCTTCAGGCGAAGCGCTCGCGCAGTTCCGCCAGGCCGAAGGTGGTGAGCAGTTCGGTCAGCCGCTCGGCTGGCTTCCGCGTCGGCAGGCCCTTGTCGACGGCGATGATCAGTTCGTTCTTCAGCGAGTGTTCCCAGCCGGTCAGTTCGGTCACCGTCACGTCGTAACCGTGCGCTTGCAGGCGC
>JAVFAT010000204.1:0-3845 GCA_034002385.1 Azospira sp.
TTACGCGCATCGGCTCGAAGAGCTGGCTCAGGGAAGTGAGCGCTGCCGGCAACGCGACCGGCGAAGCGACGGCGGGGGAAGCTGAAGCGGGGGCGGGGAGCGAAGCCGTCGCCGCAGAATCCGCCATCGCTGCCATCGCCGTCACCGCCGCCGCCCCCGACCGTTCCGCCTACGAGACGATCCTCGACTGGCCGGCCTTCGAGCGCTGGCTGGCGAAGATCGAAACCGCCGGACTGACCGCCCTCGATACCGAGACCAGCAGCCTCGACCCTTTCGCCGCGCGCATCGTCGGCATCTCGTTCGCCGTCGCGCCCGGCGAAGCCTGCTACATCCCGCTCGCCCACCGCTACGCCGGTGCGCCCGACCAGCTGCCGCGCGACGAAGTGCTGGCAAGGCTGAAACCCTGGCTGGAGTCGGCGCGACACGCCAAGCTTGGCCAGCATCTGAAATACGACCAGCACGTCCTCGCCAACCACGGCATCGCGCTGGCCGGCGTCGCTCATGACACGCTGCTCGAATCCTACGTGCTCGAATCGGACAAGGGTCACGATCTCGGCCAGCTCGCGTCGCGTCACCTCGGTCTCGACACCATCTCTTACGAATCGCTGTGCGGCAAGGGCGCGAAGCAGATCGGTTTCGACCAGGTCGATGTCGACACGGCGGCCCGCTATTCGGCCGAGGATTCCGACATCACCTTGCAGGTGCACAACGCGCTGCTGCCGCGCATCGATGCTGAAGACGGCTTGAAGCGCATCTACCGTGAGATCGAATTGCCAGCGCGCGAGGTGCTCTGGCGCATGGAGCGCAACGGCATCCTGATCGACGGCAGGCTGCTCGCGCAGCAGAGCCACGAACTCGGCACGGCGCTGCTGGCGCTTGAGCAAAAGGCGCACGAACTCGCCGGCCAGCCGTTCAACCTCAATTCGCCGAAGCAGCTCGCCGAGATCCTGTTCTCGAAGCTCGGCCTGCCGGTGCAGAAAAAGACGCCGTCGGGAACGCCCTCGACCGACGAGGAAGTGCTCTCCGAACTGGCGCTCGACTACCCGCTGCCGAAGCTGCTGCTGGAGACGCGCACGCTCTCCAAGCTGAAGAGCACCTACACCGACAAGTTGCCGCGCATGGTGAACCCGGACACCGGTCGCGTGCACACCCATTTTTCTCAGGCCAGCGTCATCACCGGCCGGCTGGCCAGTTCCGAGCCGAACCTGCAGAACATCCCGGTGCGCACCGCCGAGGGCCGCCGCATCCGCGCCGCCTTCGTCGCCCCGGAGGGCTGCGGCATCGTTTCCGCCGACTACTCGCAGATCGAGCTGCGCATCATGGCGCATCTTTCGGAAGATCCGCGCCTGCTGGATGCCTTCGCCGCTGGCGAGGACGTGCACCGGGCTACCGCCGCCGAAATTTTCGGCGTGACGCCGCTCGAGGTCGGGCCGGACCAGCGCCGTGTCGCCAAGGTCATCAACTTCGGCCTGATCTACGGCATGAGCGCCTTCGGCCTCGCGCGCCAGCTCGATCTGGAGCGCGGCGCCGCGCAGGCCTACATCGAGCGCTACTTCGCGCGCTATCCCGGCGTCGCCCGCTACATGGAGGAGACGCGCGAACAGGCCCGGCGCGACGGCTACGTCGAGACGGTGTTCGGCCGCCGCCTGTGGCTGCCCGACATCCGCGCGCAGCAGGCCGGCCGCCGCCAGGGTGCCGAGCGCGCGGCGATCAACGCGCCGATGCAGGGCACCGCCGCTGACCTGATCAAGCTGGCGATGATCGCCGTGCAGCGCTGGCTCGATGCGAAGAAGCTGGCGACAAAGCTGGTCCTGCAGGTGCACGACGAGCTGGTGCTCGAAGTGCCGGACGACGAACTCGCCGAAGTCCGCCTCGAACTGCCGCGCCTGATGACGCAGGTGGCGAAGCTGAAAGTGCCGCTGGTGGTCGAAGTCGGCGTCGGCCCCGACTGGGATCGGGCGCACTGAGCGATGCGGCTACGCATCGCGAAGAAGTACTCTCGGGGTGCGCACTGGGCGATGCGCCCACGCATCACGAAGAAATGCTCTCGGGGTGCGCACTGGCCGATGTACCCGCGCATCACAAAGAAGTACTCCCGAGGCACGCACTGAGCGGCGTGCCATGCCTGTCGCAAGGAAGCACCCCGCAGGTTCGCACCCGGAGCGTGCCATAATCGACGCTGCTGGCGAGAAGGAGACGACGATGAAGACGGCCGAATACAGGACGATCAGCGAGGACGATTACCTGGTGCTGGAAGCGCGCAGCCCGGTGCGCCACGAATACGTCTGCGGCGAGGTTTACGCGATGACCGGCGCCTCGCTGCGGCACAACGTCATTGCCGGTAATCTCTTCGCGCTGCTGCGTGCGCATCTGCGCGGTACGCCCTGCCGCGCCTTCGTCTCCGATGCCAAACTGCGCATTGCCAAGGCCGGTGCCTACTATTACCCGGACGTGATGGTCACCTGCGATCCACGCCACCTGACGGTCGGAAGCGACGATCTCGTCGTCGAGGCGCCGAAGCTGATCGTCGAGGTGCTGTCGACGTCCACCGAAGGCATCGACCGCCGCGAGAAGCTGACCGCTTATCGCGGCATCCCGTCGCTGGTCGAATACGTGCTCGTCGCCCAGGATGAAGCGAAGATCGAGATCCACCGTCGCCAGGGCGACATCGGCTGGGAAATCGTGACGCTGACGCCGGGCGATCCGGTCGAGCTGAAAAGTCTCGAATTCACCAGCGATTTCCCGGCGATCTACGAGGAAACCGGCCTGGTGCCGGGCGGCGTCGTCGGCTGAAAGTTTTCGGTGCAAAACCGCGCCGGTGGCGTCCGGCGCGTCCTTCGCCCTTCGTCCTTGGCCAGCCCTTGGCCCTGGATTTTTTCCGGGCTACCCCTGCACATCTCCCTGCCCGGCCTCTCCCGAGGGGCACGCCGTTTCCCGGAAGGCGGACGGACGTGGCCGCGAGCGGAGTCAATCCCCGGCGGCGCTCGTCCCTCGGACGGCGTGCGGCACCTGAACGCCATGAATCCATCTGCGCGCGCATTGGCGGAAAACGCCGCCCTATGCGGTACGGCGCGATTGTTGCAATGCGGCAAACGTTGTAGACTCCGCCGCATCTCGTTTTCAGGGTCTTTCCACGTGGACAGTTGCCGATGTTGCAACGCGCCGGCTCCGGCCGGCACCGTGGCAGGATAGCGCCCCCCGGCTGCCATCCTGCCCGACCAGACAGGCAGGATGGTGCGCTTTTACCGGAATCCGGGGTTCGCGAACGCCGCGAACCCCGTTAACCCCGGCCCCGGATTTTCCGCAAGCGACCATTCCCGATGAATCCGGCGACCGCCCGCGCGCGGCCGCAGGTACCCGGTGCGCATGACAAGGCGTGCACCGGACAGGAGGCGCAATGAGGGGGCTTTTCATCATGCAGGGAAACATTCGGCGGCACGACGGAGCAGCGGCGTGAACGAGGAACTGCTGCACGCCGACGCGGAAGAACTCCAGGCCCATCTGGCCGAGGTGCAGGAATTGCTCGGCCGCTATCGGCTGGTCGAGGATATCGCGCACCGGCAGGAGCTGTCGCGCCCGGAGCGCCGCGAGCTGGTCGACGAACTGGTGCACAGGCAGCACCTGAACCAGCTTCACGCCCGCCTCGACAAGATGCATCCGGCCGACGTGGCCTACATCCTCGAAGCGCTGCCGCCGGCGGATCGTCTGCTGGTCTGGGATCTGGTCGGCGCCGAGCGCGACGGCGAGGTCCTGACGGCATCGGAGACTTCGAGCAGGACCTCGCCGAGCGCGACGGCGAGGTCCTGCTCGAAGTCTCCGATGCCGTCCGCGAGTCGCTGTTCGAG
>JAVFAT010000205.1:0-3840 GCA_034002385.1 Azospira sp.
CGTCGAGCAGCGCGCGCGTCAGCTTCGGCGTCGGCAGCTTGGCCATCGCCGCCGCGTAGGCGCCGTCGACCGAGCGGAAGAGCGCATCGAGCCCCTGTCCCTTCAGCGCCGAGATGTAGTGGAAGCGCGCGAAGTCGAGGAATTTCAGCTTGCGTTCGAGCATCTGCTTGACCTGCTCGCGGGCGTAACCGTCCAGTCCGTCCCACTTGTTGATCGCCACCACCAGTGCCCGCCCCGCTTCCAGCGCGAAACCGGCGATGTGCGCATCCTGGTCGGAGATGTCCTGGTGTGCGTCGAGAACGAGAATGACCACGTTGGCATCCTCGATCGATTGCAGCGTCTTGATCACCGAGAACTTCTCGATGGCCTCGAAGACCTTGCCCTTGCGGCGCAGGCCGGCGGTGTCGATCAGCGTGTATTTCTTCCCGGCGCGCTCGAAATCGATCTCGATGGCATCGCGCGTGGTGCCCGGCATGTCGAAGGCGATGACCCGCTCCTCGCCGAGCAGCGCGTTGATCAGCGTGCTTTTGCCGACGTTCGGCCGGCCGGCGATGGCGACCTTGACGACACCGTTGTCGACAGCCTCCTCTTCCGGCTCCGGACAGGGTTCGAGGACGAGGTCGATCAGGTGGCGCACGCCCTCGCCGTGCGTCGCCGAAATGCTGTACGGCTGACCGAGGCCAAGTTCGTGGAAGTCGGCGGCGGCAATACCGCGGTCGAGACCCTCGGCCTTGTTCACGGCGACGAAGACCGGACGCTCGATACGGCGCAGCTTGTTGGCGATTTCCTTGTCCTGCGCGGTGATGCCGGTGCGACCGTCGACGACGAAGATCACGATGTCGGATTCGGCGATCGCCTGCTCGGTCTGGCGCGCCATCTCGCTCATGATGCCGTCCTTGGCGAGCGGCTCGAAGCCGCCGGTATCGACAACCAGGAAGGGTTTGCCACCGAGCTTGCCGTGGCCGTAGTGGCGGTCGCGCGTCAGGCCCGGCATGTCGGCGACGATGGCGTCGCGCGACTTTGTCAGCCGGTTGAAGAGCGTGGACTTGCCGACGTTCGGTCGGCCAACGAGAGCGATGGTCGGTTTCACTGTACGTCCAGCGCCAGCACGGAACCGCCAGAGGTCTGCAGGAGCGCCCGCTCGCCCTGCCGCTGCGGCGGCGCGAGCACGGCCGAACCGTCGGTGGAAAGACGGCCGACGAAGGCGCCATCGCTGCGGTCGAGCAGGTGCACCAGCCCCTTCATGTCGCCGACGACGACCCTGGAGCCGACGACGACCGGCGCGGAAAGGTGGCGCTGCTGCAGCTTGTCCTGCTTCCACAGGCTGGCACCGCTGGCGAGGTCGAGTGCATGTACCGCCCCCTTGTCGTCGGCGATGTAGACGTGGCGCTCGTCGGCGGCGAGACCGACGGCGCTCGACATGTCGCGCGCCCAGGCAAGGTTGCCGCTACCGAGGTCGAAACAGGCGACACGCCCCTGATAGGCGACGGCGCAGATCATGCGGCCGGCGATCACCGGGGCACTGGTGATGTCGGCGACGCGGTCGAGTTCGGTGGTGCCCTTGGGCAGGGCGACGGTGCCTTCCCAGGCCGAGGCGCCGTTGTTCGTGGTGATGGCCATCAGCTTGCCACCGGGGAAGCCGGCGAAGACGTAGCCGCCATCGATCAGCGGCGCCGCGAAGGTGCGCAGCGAGAGCGGCGGCGTCTGCCGCTGGTAAACCCACTTGCGCCGGCCATCGTCGGCATCGAAAGCAAAAATGCGGTTGTCGCCGCTGCGCACGACGACGAGCGCGGCGTCGACCGCCGGTGCCGCCAGCACCTCGCTGCTGACCCGGGCACGCCACAGCTCCCTGCCGTCATCGGCGTCGAGGGCGATGATCTCGCCCTTGGGCGTACCGACGACGACGCGCCTGCCATCACTGCCGACACCGCCGGAAAGCGGCGTGCCGACATCGACCTTCCAGCGCACAGCACCGTTCTCGATGCGCAGCACCTCACCCTTGCCGCCGGCAACGAAGGCCGCATCGCCGGCAACCGCCGGCGTGAATACGTAGTTCCCGGCGCGGGAAACGCTCGCCTTCCAGGCCGTGCGCACGTCCACCGCCGCCGCGCCAAGCGGCGGCAGTTCGGGGAGCTTGGGGCCGGAGGAGGCGAAGGGATTGAGGCTGGAGCACCCCGTGGCAGAAAGGACTGCGACCAGCATCAGCGAAGCCCGCAGCTTCATTTCGCCACTCCCGTCGCGTCGAGCTTGAGTTGCACCATCTCGCGGTACGGGGCGTTCATCTCGCGCGCCTGCAGCGTGTTGCCCTGACCCTGAGCGTTCCGCTCAAGCCCGGCCAGCGCCTCGCGGTAGGCCGCCGCCGCTTCCTCCCGCCGGCCCTGCGCGATGAACACGTCGCCGCGCATCTCGGCGTAGCGCGTGTCGAAAGCCGGCTCGTGGCTGCTCGCCAGCACCTTCAGCGCCTCGTCGTAAGCCTGCTCGTCGAGCAGCACGGCGGCGAGACGCAGCCGGCCGAGGTCGCGCAGCTCGTCCTTGCCGTTCTCGGCGACCCAGGCAAGTTGTGCCTTGGCGCTCTTCAGGTCGCCGGCGTCGTAGAACGACTTTGCCGCGATCAGCGCGCCGAGCGGCGCGTAGGCGGTGCCGCCGAATTTCTCGATCAGCTCGCCGGCCGCCGTCTTCGTCTTCTGCATGTCGCGCTCCAGCGCCGCGCGTTGCAGCACGGCGTAGACGCCCGAAGCTCCCGCCGCCTGCCGGGCCTGATGCCAGCCCCAGGCTTGCCAGGCAAGCACGCCGAGCGCAAGGGCGGTAACGACACCGGTGACCAGATTGCCCCAGCGCTTCCACCAGGCCTTGATTTCGGCCAGTTGTTCCTGTTCTTCCAGATCGTAGGCAGCCATTTATCGCTCTTCCCGTTCTTCGTCCTGATTTTCGTCATCCTGCCAGTCGAGCAGGTCGTCCATGATCGCCGCCGCCAGTTGGTCGGCCGGCACGCGCCGCTGTCCGTCGCCTTCCTCGCGCAACGGCTTCAGGCTGACTTCGCCGGCCGCCGCCTCGTCGTCGCCGATGATAACCGCGAAGGCGGCGCCGGAAGCGTCGGCCTTCTTCATCTGCGACTTGAACGAGCCGCCGCCGCAATGCAGGATCACGTCGATGCTCATGTCGCGCAGCCCTTCGGCGACACGGAAAGCCATGCGCGCGGCAGCCTCGCCGGCATGTACGACATAGACGTCGGTGCCGCGCTTTTCAGGCTCGCCGCCGCTGTCCCGGATCAGAGCGATCAGGCGCTCGACGCCCATGGCGAAACCGCAGGCCGGCGCGGCCTTGCCGCCAAGCTGGCCGATCAGGCCGTCGTAGCGGCCGCCAGCGCAGACCGTGCCCTGTGCGCCGAGGCGGTCGGTGACCCACTCGAACACTGTCAGGTTGTAGTAGTCGAGACCGCGCACCAGGCGCGGGTTGATCTCGTACGGCAGGCCGGCATCCTTCAGGATCTGCTGCACGGCGTTGAAGTGTTCGAGCGAGGCGTCGCCGAGGTAGTCGATCAGCTTCGGCGCACCGACGATCATGTCCTGCATCGCCGGGTTCTTCGAGTCGAGGATGCGCAGCGGGTTGCTGTGCAGGCGGCGCTTGGCGTCCTCGTCGAGCAGGTCCTGATGCTGCTCGAACCAGGTGATCAGGTCGGCACGGTGGCGCGCACGCTCGTCCGGCTGGCCCAGCGTATTCAGTTGCAGCTTGATGCCGTCGAGACCAAGGTCATCCCACAGGCGGGCGCCCATCAGGATCATCTCGGCGTCGATGTCCGGGCCGGCGAAACCGAGCGCCTCGACGCCGACCTGGTGGAAC
>JAVFAT010000206.1:0-3729 GCA_034002385.1 Azospira sp.
CATAGCTGCGTTTCCGTCACCGGCAGCCACAACCCGCCCGACTACAACGGCCTGAAGATGGTCATCGGCGGCCAGACGCTGGCGCTCGACGCGATCCAGCAGCTGAAGGCGCGCATCGAGGCGGGCAATCTGCTGGCCGGCGAGGGCACGATCCGCCAGGCCGACGTGCGCGAAGCCTACGTGCAGCGCATCGTCGGCGACGTCAAGCTCGCCCGCCCGATGAAGATCGTCACCGACTGCGGCAACGGCGTCGCCGGCGGCATCGCCCCGGCGCTGTTCCGCGCGCTTGGCTGCGAACTGGTCGAACTGTTCAGCGAGGTCGACGGCAATTTCCCCAACCACCACCCCGATCCGTCGAAGCCGGAAAACCTCCGCGACGCGATCCGCGCACTGGCGGAGACGGACGCCGAAATCGCACTCGCCTTCGACGGCGACGGCGACCGCCTCGGCGTCGTCACCAAGGACGGAGAGATCATCTTCCCCGACCGTCAGCTGATGCTCTTCGCCGCCGACGTGCTCGACCGCGTGCCCGGCGGCGAGATCATCTACGACGTGAAATGCTCGCGCCTGCTTGCCGGCTTCGTCCGCGAGCACGGCGGCCGTCCGACCATGTGGCGCACCGGCCACGCGCTCATCAAGCAGAAACTGAAGGAAAGCGGCGCGCCGCTCGCCGGCGAGATGAGCGGCCACGTCTTCTTCAAGGAACGCTGGTACGGCTTCGACGACGGCCTCTACGCCGGCGCGCGGCTGCTCGAAATCCTCTCGCGCCATGCCGACCCGAGCACCGTGCTGAAGGCGCTGCCGAACGCCACGAGCACGCCCGAACTGAACATTGCGATGACCGAGGGCGAGCCCTTCGCCCTGCTCGACGAGCTGAAGGCGAACGCCCGCTTCGACGGCGCGCGCGAGGTCATCGACATCGACGGCCTGCGCGTCGAATACGCCGACGGTTTCGGCCTCATCCGGCCGTCGAACACGACGCCGGTCGTCGTGCTGCGCTTCGAGGCCGACGACGCGGCAGCACTGGCCCGCATCCAGGCCGACTTCCGCCGCGTGCTGCACGCCGCCCGCCCCGGCCTGCCGCTGCCGTTCTGAGCGCACGCGGCCAGCCCGGCAGGCGGCGGAAGCGGTAGAATCAGCTTCTTCTTCCGCCCTGATCGACATTCGACATGGCCGACAGCGACGCCGCCGATTTCTTTCTTGGTCGCCAACCGATCCTCGACGGCAGCGAGCGTCTGCTCGCCTACGAACTGCTCTTCCGCAACAGCCGGCAGAATGCCGCCAGCGTTTCCTGCCAGAAGCACGCCACCGCCAGCGTCATCACCAACGCCTTCTCCGAACTGGCCGTCGGCGATGCGCTCGGGCCTTATCGCGGCTTCATCAACGTCGACCGCGACTTCCTGTTCAGCGACCTGATCGAACTTCTGCCGAGCCAGGTCGTCACGCTGGAAATCCTCGAAACCGTCACCCCCGACGCTGCCGTCGCGGCACGCATCCGCGAACTGAAGAGCGCGGGTTTCCAGATCGCGCTCGACGACGTGACCGCACTCGGCGACGGGCGCTACGACGAACTCCTGACGCTGGTCGACGTGGTCAAGGTCGACCTGCAACCGATCTCGCCTGAGGAGGTGAGCCGCATCGTCGCCCGCGTCAAGGGCTGCCAGGCGCTGTTGCTTGCCGAAAAGGTCGAAACCAAGGCGCAGATGGAATTCTGCCGCACGCTCGGCTTCGATCTCTTCCAGGGCTACTACTTCGCGCAGCCGACGGTCATCGCCGGCAAGAAACTCGACCACTCGCAGCTGGCCCTGATGCGCCTGACCCAGCTACTGATCGCCGACGCCGACACCTGCGAGCTGGAGCAGATATTCAAGGAGCAGCCGGGCCTCACCATGAACCTGCTGCGCCTGACCAACTCGGTGGCCTGCGGCACGCGCACGCGCGTCACCTCGCTGCGTCACGCCATCACCCTGCTCGGCCGGCGCCAGCTGCAACGCTGGCTGCAACTGCTGCTCTTCGCCAACCCGACCAGCAACGGCGTGACGCCGCTGCTGCAACTCGCCGCCTCGCGCGGCCGGCTCATGGAAGTGCTCGCCAGATCGCTGCGCGGCGTATCGCCGGATCTGCCCGACCAGGCCTTCATGACCGGCATCGTCTCGCTGATGCCGGCCCTGCTCGGCCAGCCGATCGCCGACATCCTCTCCCAGCTGCCGCTCTCTCCGGAGATCGCCGGGGCACTGACCGACGACGCCCAGGGCGGCCCGCTCGCCGCCTTGCTGCGGCTCGCCGAGGCAAGCGAACGCGGCGAGGCCGAAAGCATCTCCGCCATCCTGCCGGTGCTCGACGGCATCGATCCCGGCACGCTGAATCTCGCTGTCGCCCGCGCACTGGCCTGGGCAAACGAGATCGGCCGCGAGAACGAACACAGCGAATACCGCGACGACAACTGAAAAAACGATCGAGGAAACCATCCCCCATGAACACGCAACTCCCGCCCCGCAGCCCCCTGCTTCTCCGCCAGCCGCTGCTCGATGCAAAACAGGAGCCGGCCGGCTACGCGCTCCACTTCGCCGACGCCACGGCCAACGAGATCGCCGCCGCCTTCGCGCCGGCCGAAGACGACGAGGCCAGCCTGGGCAGCGCGCTGTCGGGCCGGCCGCTGCTGCTGCGCGCCAACGCGGCGCTGGTGATGAGCGAAGCCGTCATCGCGCTGCCGAAGAACGTCGTCCTCGAACTCGATTTCACCGGCGACGCCCTCACCGGCGAAACCCTCGCTCCCGAACTGCTCGACCGCTGCCGCCTGCTGCACGCCGCCGGCCGGCCGCTCGCCCTGCCGGCAGACGCCGCCTGGAGCACCGAACTGCTGCCGCTGGCGAGCTTCGCCATCATCGATGCCGGCGCTGGCGACGAGACGCTCGCCGCCACCGTCGGGCGCCTCACCGAGCGGTCGGGGCTGCGCCTCCTGGCCGACCGGGTGGAGTCGCCCGCGCGCATGGCGCACTGCCGCGAACTCGGCTGCGAACTCTTCCGCGGACTCTACTTCGCCCGCCTGCGCCCGAGCGAAGGCCGCAGCATGAACGCCTCGCAGCTCGGCATCATCCGCCTGCTCAACCAGGTCGCCCGCGAAGCCGACGAGCACGATATCGAGGAAGGTTTCAAGCGCGAACCGGGCCTCACCGTGAACCTGCTGCGGCTGGTCAACGCGGTCGGCATCGGTGCCGCGAAGAAGGTCGACTCGCTGCGCCACGCCATCGCCATTCTCGGTCGCAAACAGATGATGCTCTGGCTGCAACTGCTGCTGATGGCCTCGCCCGACGGCCGTGGCGCACCCGAGCGCAATCCGCTGCTGCAGCTCGCGGCGCAGCGCGGCGGCCTGATGGAACGGCTGGCCGCCGAGCGTTCCCGCAAGGACCGGGCGCTCGCAGAAGAGGCCTTTCTCGTCGGCATCATGTCGCTGATGCCGGCGGCACTCGGCCAGTCCATCGACGACATCCTCGCGCAGATCCCGGTGGCCGAGCGCGTGCACCGCGCGCTCACGGCGCACGACGGCGAACTCGGCCCCTTGCTCGCGCTCGCCGAGGCGCTGGACGACGGCGATGCCGTCCGCTGCGACGCCATCATGGCCGGGCTGCCGCCGCTCTCGCGCGAATCGGTCAGCGCCCACCTGCGCAACGTTCTCGTCTGGCTGCACGGCGACGGCGGCGAGGTCTGAGCACGCGGTAAAAGCCGCGC
>JAVFAT010000207.1:0-3717 GCA_034002385.1 Azospira sp.
CGGCCTGCCGGCCGATGAATTCCTGCGTCGCGCCGATGCCGTGACGGCAGCGCTGCTCGATCTGGGCGACGCTGCCGCTGCCGACGCGGAGCGCCTGCTCGCCGGACGTGCCGCAGCGCTGGATAAACGTCGCAGCGGCGTCGCCGTGCTGCTCTTCGGCATACTGCTGCTGATCGCTTGGGCTTTTTCCGGTGCCTATCGTTCCATCGTCGGCGCGCTGGGCGAATTGCGCGAGGTGGCCGAGTCGATGTCGGCCGGCGACCTTCGCCGCCGCGCGGAGCCGCGCACTCGCGACGAACTGGCGGCACTTGCCCGGGCTTTCAACGATGTCGCCGATGCTTTTGCCCGTGTCATCGGCGAGGCCGATGGTTCGGCGCGCCGCGTCGACGATTCGGTACGCCGTGTCAGCGAAGCGGCGGCCCAGGTCGATGTAGCCACCGATAGGCAGAGCAATTCGTCGGCGCAGGTGGCTGCCGCCGTGCAGCAGCTCACGGTCAGCATCAGCGAAGTGGCTGGACACGCACGGCAGACGCTGGCCGTTTCCGAACGCGCCGGTCGTCTCGCCGAGTCGGGCATGGAAGAAGCGGGGAACGCGACGCGAGCGATTGCCGAGATCGACCGTGCCGTGCGTCGCTCGGCGGAAACGATCGACCGCTTGCAGGTGCGCTCGGGGGAGATCGGCGCCATCGTCAGGGTCATCCAGGAAATTGCCGAACAGACCAATCTTCTGGCCTTGAACGCCGCCATCGAAGCGGCGCGAGCCGGTGAGGCCGGGAGGGGGTTCGCTGTCGTCGCCGATGAGGTGAGAAAGCTCGCCGACCGCACGCGCCTCGCTACCGGCGAGATTGCCGGTACCATTGCCGCCATTCGCGGTGAAGTCGAAACCAGTGTCGACGAGATGACGCAGAGCACCGCAGCCGTCGGCGACAGCGTTGCCCGAGTGCAGGCGATGATCGAGGGGCTGGCGCGCATTCGCCGCGAACTTGGCGAATCGCTCGTTTCCCTGCGCGAGATCGAGGCCGCCACCGGCGCCCAGGCCGGTGCCAGCGAGTCGATCGCCCGTGACGTCCAGGAGATTGCCGTCATGTCCGAGCAGAACCACGCCTCGGTGCGCTCGGTCGGTGAACTGCTGGTCGATCTCGCCGGCCTTGCGCGCGGCCTGTCGGCCTCGGTTGCCGGACTGCGCACGCAGGATTCCGCAGACGTGTGAATGCTGTTTGCCCTTCTTCCGCATCATCCCGGCGGAGGCGCCGGCACGTTCCGTCTTGCGGTTCTCCACAAACGCTTTCCGTGGCCTTCCTTCAATCCAGCAGCGTCCGTGCGACGACGACAACGCTGACGCGAGCGGCGCCGTGCCGCTTCAGCGTGCGCGCGCATTCATCGGCGCTGGCGCCGGTGGTGGCCACGTCGTCGATGAGGAGCAGGTGGCGGCCAGTGAAGCCGGCGAAATCGGCGCGGCAGGCGAATGCGCCGCGCAGGTTGCGGCGACGTTCGGCGAGGCTGAGTCCTTCCTGCGGCACGGTTGCCCGTTCGCGGGTGCAGGCGCGGGCTGCGAGCGGAATGCCGAGTCGGGGCGCGAGCGCGCGGGCGATTTCCATGGCCTGATTGAAGCCGCGGGCAGCGAGACGGCTCGGGTGCAGCGGCATCGGCACGACCAGATCGGCGCCGAGCGGCGCGCAGGCGGTGGTCAGTGCTGCGGCGAAGTGCCCGGCGACGGACAGTTCGCCACGGTATTTCAATCCCTGGATCAACCGGTCGACCGGGAAGGCGTAGGGGTGGAGCGCGAGCATTGCGTCGAAGGCCGGCGGCCGGCGCTGGCAGCGGCCACAGCATTCGCCGTTGCCGCCGGGCAGCGCGCAGCGGGGGCAGCACGGCGCCGGCAGGCCGGGCAGCCCGGCGGCGCAGGTCGGGCAGAGCAGCGCATCGCTGGCTGCAGCGAGGCAGAGCAGGCAGTCCTGTGGCAGCAGCGCGTTGAGCAGGCGCCGCCGGAGCGTGGCAAGCGGCCCGGCGGAAATCGGCATTTGCTCCGACCGGGAACGTGATTCATAATTACAGATCGTTTGCCGCGCTGCGGCATTTTCCGGCATTTCTTTCGACTGCGTTGTTTTGATTGGCATTTTTTGCTGCCGGCGCGGTGCCTCCACGATTTTTTCAGGTGTTTCCTTCATGAGTGCAATTCCCCAGGTGCTTCCCGCATGTTCCGCTGTCGATGCCGATCCGGCGTCCGCCCGCCCGTGGACGGTGGCCGAGGTCGAGGCGCTCTTCGAGTTGCCGCTGATGGATCTGCTGTGGCGCGCGCAGCAGGTGCATCGCCGGCATTTCGATGCCAACGCCATTCAACGCTCGACGCTGATTTCGGTCAAGACCGGCGGTTGTTCTGAGGATTGCGGCTACTGCTCGCAGTCGGCGCGTAACAAGGCCGAACTTGAACGCGAGAAGCTGCTGCCGGTCGAGGAGGTGGTCGCCGCGGCGAAAAAGGCCAAGGAGAAGGGCGCTTCGCGCTTCTGCATGGGCGCCGCCTGGCGCGGGCCGAAGGAGAAGGATCTGGGGCCGGTGCTTGAAATGATCCGCGAGGTGAAGGCGCTTGGAATGCAGACCTGCGTCACGCTCGGCATGCTGAAGGAAGGACAGGCCGAGAAGCTGGCCGAGGCCGGCCTCGACTACTACAACCACAACCTCGACACCGCCGCCGAGTTCTACGCCAATGTGGTCACCACGCATACGCAGCAGGACCGCATCGACACCATCGGCGAAGTGCGCAAGGCCGGCATCAATGTCTGCTCCGGCGGCATCATCGGCATGGGTGAGTCGCGTCGCAACCGCGCCGCACTGATCGTGCAGCTGGCCAACCTGAATCCGGCGCCGGAGTCGGTGCCGATCAACAACCTGGTCGCCATCCCCGGCACGCCGATGGCCGGCGCCAGGGGCGTCGACAATTTCGAGTTCGTGCGCACCATCGCCGCTGCCCGCATCACCATGCCGACTTCCTTCGTCCGCCTGTCGGCCGGCCGCGAGCAGATGAGCGAGGAAATGCAGGCGCTGTGCTTCCTCGCCGGCGCCAACTCGATGTTCTACGGCGACAAGCTGCTCACCACCGGCAACCCGGACGTCGGCCGCGACGAAGCGCTGTTCGCCAAACTCGGCCTGCGGGCAATCTGAGGCGGCATGGCGATGCCGCGCCTGGTCAACCGATGCGACGCGGCATCGCCTGGCCGTCCGGCAACGCCGCCCCGCTGCAGGCGATGAGCGGCGCAACGACAGCCGAGGAGGGCGGCCGCTTCGTCGACGCGCGTCAGGTGCGACGCAATTTTTCGCGCGCCGCCGCCGCTTACGAGGAATCCGCCTTCCTGTCGCGTGAGGTCGACCGGCGGATGCTGGAGCGGCTCGATTACGTGCGCATCGAGCCTGCGCGCATTCTCGACCTCGGTTGCGGCGCCGGCGCCAGCCTGACCGCGCTGCGCGAACGTTACCGCGACGCCCGGTTGGTCGGCGCCGATTTCACGCTGCCGATGCTCCATGCTGCGCGCCGCGAAAGAAAATTCCTGTCGCGGCTGATGCCTTTCCTCAAGCCGCAGGCGGCCTTCGTCGCTGCCGACGCCGAGCGCCTGCCGCTGGCCACCGGCAGCTTCGGCCTGGTCTGGTCGAACCTGCTGCTGCACTGGCTCGACGAGCCGCGTCCGGCCTTCCGCGAGGCGCTGCGGACGCTGGAAACGGGTG
>JAVFAT010000208.1:0-3702 GCA_034002385.1 Azospira sp.
CGTTCGTTTAATCCGGCGACAAAGCGTCTCTGCCGGCCATGCGTAACGCTAATCCACAAACGGAGAACAGCTTGAGCAACTTCATCGTCAAGAAAGTCGCGGTGCTCGGCGCCGGTGTGATGGGGGCGCAGATCGCCGCGCACCTCGCCAACGCCGAAGTGCCGGTCGTGCTCTTCGACCTTCCGGCCAAGGAAGGCGATCCGAACGGCATCGTGAAAAAGGCCATCGACGGCCTCAAGAAACTGGAACCGTCGCCGCTGGCGACCAAGGATCGCGTCGCCTACATCGACGCCGCCAACTACGAGCAGCACCTCGAACAGCTGAAGGGCTGCGACCTGATCATCGAGGCGATCGCCGAGAAGATGGAGTGGAAGGACGACCTCTATCGCAAGATCAGCCCCTTCATCGCGCCGGACGCGATCATCGCCTCGAACACCTCGGGCCTCTCCATCAACCGCCTGGCCGAAGGCCTGCCGGCGAACCTGCGTCCGAACTTCTGCGGCATCCACTTCTTCAATCCGCCGCGCTACATGCACCTGGTCGAGCTGATTGCCACGCGCGACACGAACGCCGCCATGCTCGACAAGCTGGAGTCGTGGCTGGTGTCGCGCCTCGGCAAGGGCATCGTGCGCGCGCTCGACACGCCGAACTTCGTCGCCAACCGCGTCGGCGTCTTCTCGATCCTCGCCGTGATGCACCACACGCAGCAGTTCGGCCTCGGCTTCGACGAGGTTGACGGCCTCACCGGCCCGCTGATCGGTCGCCCGAAGAGCGCCACCTACCGCACCGCCGACGTCGTCGGCCTGGACACGATGGCGCACGTCATCAAGACGATGCAGGACACGCTGCCGGACGATCCATGGCACAAGTACTACGCCGCGCCGGACTGGCTCTCGGCGTTGATCGCCAAGGGCGCGCTCGGCCAGAAGACCCGCTGCGGCATCTTCAGGAAAGAAGGCAAGGCCATCAAGGTGCTCGACCTTGCGGCCCAGGATTACCGCGATTCCGCCGGCGAGGTGAACGCCGAGGTGCTGGCCATCCTGAAGAACAGGAACCCGGCCGAAAAATTCGCGCAGCTGCGCGCTTCCAGCCATCCGCAGGCGCAGTTCCTGTGGGCCATCTTCCGCGACATCTTCCACTACGTCGCCGTGCACCTCGAAGGCATTGCGCACAACGCGCGCGACGTCGACTTCGCCATGCGCTGGGGCTTCGGCTGGTCGCAGGGGCCGTTCGAGACCTGGCAGGCCGCAGGCTGGCAGGCCATCGCCGAGGCCGTGCGCGACGACATCGCCGCCGGCAAGGCAATGAGCGATGCGCCGCTGCCGGCCTGGGTGTTTGCCCGTGACGGCGTGCACGCCGCCGAAGGTTCGTACTCCGCTTCCGCCAACACGCTGCAGCCGCGTTCGACGCTGCCGGTCTACCAGCGCCAGATCTTCCCCGAGCGCGTGCTTGGCGAAAAGCCGGGAGCGTACGCCAACCCGGGCGAAACGATCTGGGAAAACCCGGGCGTCCGCCTGTGGAAGCTGCCGCAGGTCGATGGCGACATCGGCATCCTCTCCTTCACCACCAAGATGCATGCGCTCGGCCGCGACGTGATCGTCGGCGTGCAGGAAGCCGTGGCCCGCGCCGAGAAGGATCTGAAGGGCCTCGTCGTCTGGCACGAAGCGCCGTTCGCCGTCGGCGCCAACCTCAAGGAAGTGGCCGAGGGCCTGGCTGCCGGCAAGTTCGACCTGCTCGACGAATACGTCGGCGAGTTCCAGAAGGCGTCGATGACCTTCAAGTACGCCAAGGTGCCGGTCGTCGCCGCGGTGCAGGGCATGGCGCTCGGCGGTGGCTGCGAGTTCCTGATGCACTGCGCGAAGCGCGTCATCGCGCTGGAAAGCTACATCGGCCTGGTCGAGGCGGGCGTCGGCCTGATCCCGGCCGGCGGCGGCTGCAAGGAGTTCGCCATTCGCGCCGCGCAAGGCGCGGCGAAGACCGGCGGCGGCGACGTGTTCGAATTCATCCAGCCGGTGTTCATGACCATCGCCATGGCCAACGTCTCGAAGAGCGGCGCGCAGGCGAAGGAACTGGGCTTCGCGCAGGAGAACGACCGGATCGTCTTCAACGCCAACGAACTGCTCTACATCGCCATCAAGGAAGCACGCGGCATGGCCGAAGCCGGCTACTACCCGAGGCTGTCGCCGCGCGGCATCAAGGTCGCCGGCCGCACCGGCATCGCCAACTGCGAAATGATGCTCGCCAACATGAAGGAAGGCGGCATGATTTCCGGACACGACTACAAGGTGGCGAAGGCCGCCGCCACCGCGCTCTGCGGCGGCGATGTCGAAGGCGGCTCGCTGGTGGACGAGCAGTGGCTGCTGACCGTCGAGCGCAAGCTCTTCGTCGAGCTGCTGAAGACCGAAAAGACCCAACAGCGTATCCAGCATATGCTGGAAACGGGCAAGCCGCTCAGGAACTAGTGAGGAGTCAGGAGGGAGGAGTGATGAGTAAAACACGCTCCTCTCCGGCTCCATGTGAATGTTGAATGTCGGGGGCGGTGGAATGGCGTGGGGTTGACTCCTCACTCTTAACTCCTAACTCCTCCCTCGTCCCCCCCTTTCTCCGAAGGAGAACAAATTGAGCAAACAGATTCAGGACGCCTACATCGTTGCCGCCACGCGTCTGCCGGTGGCCAAGCGCAAGGGCATGTTCGGCCACGTCCGTCCGGACGACATGCTGGCGCACGCCATCAAATCGGTGATGGCACAGGCGCCGGGGCTTGATCCGGCGCTGGTCGAGGACGTCATCGTCGGCTGCGCGATGCCGGAAGCCGAGCAGGGCATGAACGTCGCCCGCATCGGCGTGCTGCTCGCCGGCCTGCCGAACACGGTGCCGGGCTACACCATCAACCGCTTCTGCTCGTCCGGCGTGCAGGCCGTGGCCGATGCCGCCGCGCGCATCCGCCTCGGCGAAGCCGACGTGATGATCGCCGCCGGCACCGAGACGATGTCGCTGATGAACCAGATGATGGGCAACAAGATCGCCATCAACCCGGCCTTCTTCGAGAGTGACGAGAACTACGCGATCGCCTTCGGCATGGGCCTCACCGCCGAGAAGGTCGCCGAGAAGTGGAAAGTCTCGCGCGAGGACCAGGATGCCTTCGCCGTCGCCTCGCACCAGAAGGCCTGCGCCGCCATCCAGGCCGGCCACTTCAAGGCCGAGATCTCGCCCTACGCGGTCACGGCGCGCGTGCCGAACCTCGCCACTGGCGAAGTGAAGGTCAAGGAGTATCTCGCCGACACCGACGAAGGTCCGCGCCCGGACAGTTCGCTGGAGCGTCTGGCCAAGCTCAAGCCGGTGTTCGCCGCGCGCGGCTCGGTCACCGCCGGCAACAGCTCGCAGATGTCCGACGGCGCCGGCGCGGTGCTGGTCGTTTCCGAGAAGATCCTGAAGCAGTTCAACCTGAAGCCGCTGGCGCGCTTCGCTGGCTACTCGGTGGCCGGTGTGCCGCCGGAGATCATGGGTATCGGCCCGATCGAGGC
The DNA here is from genome assembly GCA_034002385.1 of Azospira sp. Classification (GTDB taxonomy): domain Bacteria; phylum Pseudomonadota; class Gammaproteobacteria; order Burkholderiales; family Rhodocyclaceae; genus Proximibacter. Next base: position 3,525 of record JAVFAT010000208.1, read on the forward strand.
CATTCCGAAGGTGCTCAAGCAGGCCGGCGTCAGCCAGAACGACCTCGACTGGATCGAGCTGAACGAAGCCTTCGCCGCGCAGGCGCTGGCCGTCATGCGCCAGCTCGATCTGGACCCGGCCAAGGTCAACCCGCTCGGCGGCGCGATTGCGCTGGGCCACCCGCTCGGCGCCACCGGC
>JAVFAT010000209.1:0-3699 GCA_034002385.1 Azospira sp.
GCGCGCCAGCCTGATCGCCGGTCGCGTCGAGGGGCACAAGGATGGCTATGGCTTCCTGATTCCCGACGAGGCGGGCGAGGACATCTACCTCGAACCGAAGCAGATGGGCCGCGTGCTGCACGGCGACCGCGTGCTCGTGCGCGTCACCGGCTTCGACCGCAAGGGGCGCCGCGAAGGGGCTGTCGTCGAGGTGCTCGAACGCGCCAATACGCGCCTCGTCGGCCGCGTCTTCGTCGAGCACGGCATCACCTTCGTGGTGCCGGAGAACCGCCGGATCAACCAGGACATCCTGGTGCCGCCGGAAGAGAAGAAAACGAAGCTGAAGCCGAAGGCCGGCCAGGTGGTGGTGGTTGAAATCATCGAGCAGCCGACGAAGTACTCGCAACCGATCGGCCGTATCGCCGAGGTGCTCGGCAACTACGCCGACCCCGGCATGGAGATCGAGATCGCGTTGCGCAAGCACGACCTGCCGTTCGAGTTCCCGAAGAAGGCGCTGGAGGAAACGAAGGGCTTGCCGGACAAGGTCAGGAAGTCCGAATGGGAAGGGCGCGAGGATCTTCGCGACCTGCCGCTGGTGACCATCGACGGCGAGACGGCAAAGGATTTCGACGACGCGGTCTGGGCCGGCAAGCAGGGCAAGGGCTGGCGGCTGGTGGTGGCGATTGCCGACGTCAGCCACTACGTGCAGCCGGGGTCGGCGCTCGACAAGGAAGCGCAGGCGCGCGGCAACTCGGTCTATTTTCCGCGCCGGGTGATCCCGATGCTGCCGGAAAAACTCTCCAATGGCCTGTGTTCGCTGAACCCGGAGGTCGAACGCCTGGCCATGGTCTGCGACATGGCAATCAGCGCGACCGGCGCGATCAGGCAATACCGCTTCTACCCGGCAGTGTTCCGCTCGCAGGCGCGCTTGACCTACACGCAGGTGTGGGACTGGCTCTCCGGTGCCGCCGAACCCGGGACGGATGCGCACCGCCAGGCGCTGCCGCATCTCGCTGCGCTGTACGATCTGTACAAGGTGCTCGCCAAGGCGCGCACGAAGCGCGGCGCGATCGACTTCGAGACGGTCGAGACGATGATGCTGTTCAATGAGCAGGGCAAGATCGACAACATCGTGCCGGTGATCCGCAACGATGCGCATCGCCTGATCGAGGAATGCATGCTCGCCGCCAACGTCTGCGCCTCGGCTTTCCTCGAAGCGCACGAGCAGCCCTGCCTGTACCGCGTGCATGAGGGGCCGACGCCGGAGAAGCTGGAGTCGCTGCGCAGCTTCCTCAAGGAATTCGGTCTCGGCCTCGGCGGCGGCGACGAGCCACATGCCAAGGACTACGCCGCGCTTCTGGAGAAGATCAAGCCGCGTCCCGACATGCAGCTCCTGCAGACGGTGATGCTGCGCTCGCTCAGGCAGGCGATGTACAGCCCGGACAACGTTGGCCACTTCGGTCTGGCCTACGAGCACTACACGCACTTCACCTCGCCGATCCGCCGCTACCCGGATCTGCTGGTGCACCGCGCGATCAAGGCGGTGCTCAATGGCGAGCGCTACAACCCCGGCAGCTGGGACGACATCGGCCTGCACTGCTCGATGACCGAACGCCGCGCCGACGAGGCGACGCGCGACGTCGACAACTGGCTGAAGTGCTACTACATGAAGGAGCGCATCGGCGAGGAGTTCGACGGCACGATTGCCGCCGTCGTCCCCTTCGGCGTCTTCGTCGCGCTCGATTCGGTCTACGTCGAGGGCCTGGTGCACGTCTCCGAACTCGGCGAGGACTACTTCCAGTTCGACAACGTCAAGCACCAGATGCTGGGCGAACGAAGCGGTCGCCGCTATCGCCTCGGCGACCGCCTGCGCGTCAAGCTGGTCAAGGCCGACCTGGAAACCGGCCGCATCGACTTCGTGCTCGCCGATACATCGTTCGGACGGGCGGGGCGCTCTTCCGCCGTTTGATCGCTTCCGCTGCGCCGGGTGCCAGCACGCGCCGGATTCGCCGCTTCCGCGGGCCGTACTGACCGCTTTCATTTCCTGACACATTCCGTGCGCGGCGAACGGAGAATGCGTCCGTATAATCGCCTGCGGAAGCATTCTTTTTGAATATTCGGGAAGAGGTCGCCGTGAAGAACTGGAAGCTGTCGCTCAAACTCGGGGTGCTCGTGGTGCTGGCCATCGCGGGCGTGCTGGTGAGCATCACTGTCGGACTCGTGCAGTTGCGCGAACATCTGCTCCAGGACCGCATGATAAAGACGCGCCACGTGGTCGAGGTGGCGCTCGGCGTCATCGCCCATTTCGAGGCGCAGGAACGGGATGGCAGGCTCTCCGCCGAGGCGGCGCGGGCGGGGGCGCTCGATGCGGTGCGCGGCCTGCGCTACGAAAAGAACGAATATTTCTTCATCAACGACATGCAGAACCATTCGTTGATGCACCCGATCCAGCCCGATTTGCAGGGCAAGGATTTGTCGGAGCTGAAGGATCCGGCCGGTGTGCGCCTGTTCGCCGAGATGACGCGCGTGGTGAAGGGGCAGGGCGCGGGCTTCGTCGACTACCTGTGGCCGATGCCGGGCAGGGCGGAACCCGTGCCGAAGATTTCCTACGTGCAGGGCTTCGCGCCCTGGGGCTGGCTGATCGGTTCGGGTATCTACATCGACGACGTCGATGCCGCGTTCAAGGCGGCGCTGCTGAGCCAGAGCGGCGTGGTGGCGGTAGTGCTGCTCGTGCTGGTCGGCTTCTCCATCTACGTCGTCGGCCTGATCGTGCGGCCGGTGCACGAGGCGATGCGTGCCGTCGGCGCACTGGCCGATGGCGATCTGACGGTGCAGACGAACTACGTCGCCCGCGACGAGATCGGGGCATTGCTCGGCCACGTGGCGAGCATGAGCGGGCGGCTCAAGGAAGTCGTCGGCAACATCGCCGAGAATGCCGACCGTCTCGCCGAAGCTTCCGGCCAGGTGTCGGCCACGGCACAGTCGCTGTCGCAATCGACCAGCGAGGAGGCGGCAAGCGTCGAGCAGACTTCGGCTTCGGTCGAGCAGATGGCGGCCTCGATCGAACAGAACAAGGATAACGCGCGGGCCACCGAGAGCATCGCCGTGCGCGTTGCCGATGAAGCGGCGAGCGGCGGGCGCGTGGTGCGCGAGAGCACCGAGGCGATGCGCCAGATCGCCGAGAAGGTGAGCATCGTCGATGAAATCGCCTACCAGACCAACCTGCTGGCGCTGAATGCGGCCATCGAGGCGGCACGCGCCGGCGAGCACGGCAAGGGTTTCGCCGTCGTCGCCGCCGAGGTGCGCAAGCTTGCCGAGCGCAGCCAGTTCGCCGCGCAGGAAATCGGCACACTGGCGGACGGTAGCGTCGGCAAGGCCAACGAGGCGGCACGCCTGCTCGAAGAGATCGTGCCGAGCATCGGCAAGACCGCCAGCCTGGTGAAGGAGATTGCAGCGGCATCGGAGGATCAGTCCTCCGGCGCGGCGCAGATCAGCATGGCGGTGCAGCAGGTGAGCCAGGCCACGCAGCACAACGCCAGCGCTTCCGAGGAGCTTTCCGCCACGGCGGAAGAACTGAACCGCCGGGCGAGGGACCTGAAGGAAGCGGTGGCTTTCTTCAAGACCTGAGGCAGCGGCGCAAGATGCCCGGCCCGGCCTGGATGCGCCGGAGTCTGGGCGTCCGCGCCGTGCCGGCCGCCGGACCGGCCGATTTGCGATAGA
>JAVFAT010000210.1:0-3695 GCA_034002385.1 Azospira sp.
CTCGAAGTAGTCGAGGAAATCTTCGGCGGAAACCAGGTCTTCCATGGCTTCGGCGAGGCTCAGGGTGTCTTCCATCATGTTCTCCTCAGGCAGCGGCAAGGGTTAGTTCGGGTTCATCGGTTTGCTGGAATTGATTGACCACGTCGAGCAGCTTGCCGGCGCCGAGCTGGTCGCGGCTGTCGAGGCCGGCGAGCTTGCTCAGGCGGGCGCGCGAGGCGGAAATCTGGCCGAGGCGCAACAACACGACGCTGGCGGCCTTCAGGGCGAGCAGATAGAAACGCAGCAGGCCGAAGGAATTCTTGGCGGCGGACCCCAGGCGGGTTTCGTCGAGCAGGTTCCAGTCGGTCGGCAGGCCGAGCTGACGGCCGGACAACTGCATCGCCCTTTCGGCGACGACCAGCGCATCCTCCAGCCGGTGCTGGTAGAAGTAATAGCGGTAGAGACCGACCAGCACGCTGAGATTTTCCGGCGCCAGCAGATGGGCGCGCAGCAACGACATCTCGGCTTCCGGATCACCGTATTCGGCAGCGGCCCGGGCGATCAGGCGCTCGGCCTCGGCCGGCAGGGCATCCTCGAAATACAGCTTGCAGTCGGAAAAATCGAGCAGGTCCATGTCAGTGCACCGCCTCATTTTCACAGCACAGGTCACCGGCACTGCAGACCTTGCAGTCACCGCCACGATCGGGTGGCGGTGGTTCGTTACGCAGTCCGGCCAGTTCCTTTTCCAGGGTTTCGATGCGCTCGATCAGGCAGGCGATGGACTTGGCCACCGGGTCGGGCAGCAGGTTGTGATCGAGGCTGATGCCTTCGGCCGGGCGTGCCGAACCGACCCGGGTGTCGACGATCCGGCCGGGAATGCCGACCACCGTCCGGTCGGCCGGCACGTTCTTGACGACGACCGAGTTGGCGCCGACGCGCACCCGTTCGCCGATGCTGATCGGGCCGAGAATCTTGGCGCCGGCACCGACGACGACGCCGTCGGCCAGCGTCGGATGGCGCTTGCCCTTGTTCCACGAGGTGCCGCCGAGCGTGACGCCATGGTAGAGCGTGACGTCGTCGCCGATCTCGGCTGTTTCGCCGATGACGACGCCGGCGCCGTGATCGATGAAGAAGCGGCGGCCGATGCGGGCGCCGGGATGGATGTCCACGTTGGTCAGCGTCCGTCCGAGGAAGGACAGGAAGCGCGCCGGGTAGCGCCAGCCGGCGCGCCACAGGCGATGCGCCAGACGGTGGGTGAGGATGGCATGGACGCCGGGGTAGGTGGTGAGCACCTCGAAGGTCGAGCGGGCGGCCGGGTCGCGCTGGAAGACGCAGGCGAGATCCTCGCGCAGGAGCGAGCGGAGGCCCGGGGCAGCGGATGCGGGTGCGGTCATGGTCAGCGCTTCAGACATGGAGTGGGCTCCGGATGGAGGCGAGCAGGGCATGCAGGTCAGCGGTCTCCGGCGGTCGCTTGCGGCTGGCGACGAAGTGGCGGACCAGGGGCAGCAGGGCATCGGCCTCGCCGGCGGCGAGCGCGATGCCGAACCCGGCATAGACCACCTGGACGGCGCGTGAACCGGAATGCTTGCCGAGCACGATGCGGTGTGCCTGGCCGACTTCGCGCGGATCGAAACCCTGGTAGTTGTCCGGGTGCTTGAGCAGGCCATCGACGTGGATGCCGGCTTCGTGGGTAAAGGCGCCGGCGCCGACGACGCTCTTCTGCCATGGCACGGCGCGGCCGGAGGCGCTGGCGACGCTGGCCGAGAGGCCGGGGAAACCCTTGAGGTCGATGCCGGTGGCGATGCCGTGCAGCTTGCCAAGGCCGAGCACGACTTCTTCCAGAGGCGCGTTGCCGGCGCGTTCGCCGAGGCCGTTGACCGTGGTGTTCACATGCGTCGCGCCGGCCTTGCAGGCAGCCAGGGTGTTGGCTGTGGCCAGGCCCATGTCGTCGTGGGCGTGCATTTCGATTTCGAGATCGGTGTGCTTGTGCAACTGGGCGATGCGTTCGTAGGTGCCGAAGGGTTCGAGCACGCCGAGGGTGTCGGCGAAGCGCAGGCGGCGGGCGCCGGCGCGCTGGGCGGTTGCGGCCAGCGCGCAGAGGAAGTTCATGTCGGCGCGCGAGGCATCCTCGCAGCCGACGCCGACTTCCAGGCCGAGGTCGAGCGCGGCGCCGATATAGCGCGGCAATTCGCGCAGCAGCCAGCCGCGTTCCTGTTTCAGCTTGTAGGCCAGATGCTGGTCGGAGGCAGGCACCGAGATGTCGATCAGATGGGCGCCGAGGCCGGCGCAGGCGGCAATGTCGTCCGGGTGCATGCGGCTCCACACCATCAGCCGCGGCGCCAGGCCGAGGGCGGCGACGGAACGGATCGACTCACGCTCCTCGGGGCCCATCGCCGGGATGCCGACTTCCAGCTCGGGCACGCCAATCGCCGCCAGCTGGCGGGCGATATCCAGCTTTTCGTCCAGCGAGAACGCCACGCCGGCCGACTGTTCGCCGTCGCGCAGGGTGGTGTCGTTGATGGTGACGAAAGGCTGTGGGCTCATGGCATTCTCCTCGCTATCTCTTTAGCAAGGGTGATGCCAGTGCTTAAGTCATTGATTAATCGTTGTTCTTGTTTTCCCGTTGATGGCTGGTAAGGCCCTTTGTCGAGAATGCGACAAAGCTTAGTACAGCTGGAAGGGCCGCCGCGCTTCGAGCCAGGCGGCTTCGTCCGGTGCCGTCAGCGCTTCCAGGTCGGCCGGTGCGGCACTCGGGTCGTCCACCCATTCGCGCAGCAGTGGCGAGCCGTTGATCAGGTCGATGGCCAGGCGATCGTGCTCGTACTCGTAGGGGAAGTCACGCCACAACGGATAGTCCGGATACAGCCGGCGGATCGCCTTGAAGGCCAGGCTCTGCAGGCGCCAGGGGCGGAAGGCGGAATGGTCGTAATGCGGCGCCTCGGCGTGGATGTGCAGGCCATGGCACAACTGGCCGGCGTGCTTGTGGAAGGTCGGTTCGAACCAGCAGTCGCGCAGCACGCAGCCGGTCAGCCAGGCCGGCGCCATTGCCTGCATTTCGCCGAGCACGGCGCGTGCGTCGATGTCCGGTGCGCCGAACAGTTCCAGCGGCCGCGTCGTGCCGCGGCCTTCGGAGAGCGTCGTGCCCTCCAGCATCACGGTGCCGGCGTAGGCGCGGGCCATGAACAGGTTGGGAGCATTCGGGCTGGGATTGATCCAGGCCCGCTCGCCGAGCGGCCAGCCGTGGCCGGGGGCGGCGTCCGGCTGCCAGCCCTGCATTTCGATGACGCGGTAATCGACATCCAGCTTCAGGGTGGCGATGAACCAGTGGCCGAGTTCGCCCAGCGTCAGGCCATGGCGCATCGGCATGGCGCCGGCGCCGACGAAACTCTCCCAGCCATCGCGCAGGGTCAGGCCTTCGACCGGGCGACCGGCCGGGTTCGGCCGGTCGAGAACCCACACCGACTTGCCGTGCGCAGCAGCGGCTTCCAGCACGTAACGCAGCGTGGTGATGAAGGTGTAGATGCGGCAGCCTAGATCCTGCAGGTCGACGAGCAGCACGTCGAAGCTGTCCATCATCGCCGCGGTCGGCCGGCGCACTTCGCCGTAGAGGCTGAATACCGGGATGCCGTGGCGCGGGTCGCGGAAATCCGGCGACTCCATCATGTTGTCCTGCTTGTCGCCGCGCAGGCCGTGCTGCGGGCCGAAGGCGGCGCTCA
>JAVFAT010000211.1:0-3692 GCA_034002385.1 Azospira sp.
CAGACAACGCCAGCCGACTTCCCCCGACTGCCCTGCGTTGCTCGGCACCTCGCAAGGGAGTGGCACACCGGGGGGCACAATAAGGGGTTCGGGAAGAGATGAGCTTTGGCAAGAAGCGGGGCGGCCATTGAGCAGGGCGGCTGTTTCCAGGAGCCGGTTCCAGTTCAATCGATCTTTGGCCAAGTACCTGCCCCGAACTTGCGGGGAACGGGACGACCGTTTTCAGGAGACACCAAAGCACCGATGCTCCGAACGCACGGGACGCGCAGAGCGCACCAAACGCACCAAACGCACGGAACACACGGAGCGCACAGAGCGCACAGAGCGAAGCGATTCTCCGGAGCACGGAACGCAGCGATTCCCTGAAGGAAAGAAAACCGCAAAAAACAACCCCGTCCGCAACCCGTTCCGTCCCACCCCTTCCCCCTTGTGAAGCGCCGAGCAACGCAGAAGGGCCGGGGGATGTCGGCTGGCGTTGTCCGAGGCCCGCAGGGCCGAGTTTAGCCAGCCGCCCGGCCCTTCGAGTAGCGCAGGGCAGTCGGCGTAGCCGACCGCGCAACCAGGGTCGCCTTTTCTTTGGCTACTTTCTTTTGGCGAAGCAAAAGAAAGTACGCCCGCGCGTCAGGCGCGGAAAACAGCGATGAAAAAATCACCAACGCCAAGAAGGGCGCGAAACAAAGCGGAAAAACGCCAGCGCCAGGAAGGGCGAAGAACAAAGCGGAAAAACGCGAAAACACCTCAGACACGAAGCCAAACACCTGAGCAGACCGGCCCGCAGACGTCGGACACCAAGCCCTACGCCTTCCCGCCGGAAACCCTTCAGCCCCACCCCGGGGCACTTCTTCGCAAAGAACCCGCGCCCTTCGCTCGAACACCCTCCAAGAGGGCTTCTTCGCGATGCGCAGGACACATCGCTAAGGCGCCCCCCCCAAGAGGACTTCTTCTCGATGCGCAGAGCGCATCGCTCAGGCGCACCCCAAGGACACTTCTTCGCGAAAGGCTTGCGCCCTTCGCTCAGGCGAACAGGCGATCGGCAAACAGCGCCGCGAAGAGCAGCGTCAGGTAGATGATCGAGTAACGGAAGGTACGCTTCGCCAGCGCGTCGCTGTAGTTCCGGTAGAGAGCAACGGCGTAGGCGATGAAGCCGAGGTTGAGCAGCGTCACCGCGACCAGATAGAACCAGCCGCTCATGCCGATCGCGAACGGCAGCAGCGTCGAGGCGGCCATCATCACCGTGTACATCAGGATGTGCCGGCAGGTGTAGGGGATGCCGTGCGTCACCGGCAGCATCGGCAGGCCGCTCTTCTCGTAGTCGGCGATGCGGTAGCAGGCCAGCGACCAGAAGTGCGGCGGCGTCCACAGGAAGATGATGAGGAACAGCGCCAGCGGCTCGGCAGACACGCTGCCGGTCATCGCAGCCCAGCCGAGCACCGGCGGCATGGCGCCGGAGGCGCCGCCGATGACGATGTTCATCGGCGTCATCGGCTTCAGCAGCGCGGTGTAGATCACCGCGTAGCCGACGAAGGTGGCGAAGGTCAGCCACATCGTCAGTTCGTTCACGAAGGCGTGCAGCAGCCACAGGCCGGCACCGCCGAGCAGGAAGGCCAGCGTCAGCGTCGCCCTGGTCGACGCTTCGCCGCGCGCCGTGGCACGGGCGCGGGTGCGCGCCATCAGTGCGTCGATGGTGCGTTCGACCAGGCAGTTGATCGCCGCCGCCGCGAAAGCCACCAGCCCGATGCCGAGCGAAGCGATGAGGAAGCGCTTGATCGACGGCAGTTCATGTGCGGGCAGCAGCATTCCGATCATCGCCGTGAACACGATCAGGCTGTTTACGCGCGGCTTGCACAGCTCGGCGAAGGCGGCGAGGCGCTGCGTCAGGGTCGGCGTGGCGCGGTGGCTGTGTGCTTGCATGGGAAATCCCTGGCGAAAGATGTTCGGATATTGGCAGATGTACGGCAAACGCGCAGCCATCGCGCCGGCACGATGCGGCGAAAAGGCGGCGCTCCGGATCGGATCGGGCGCGTAGCCACAGGCGTGGAAAGGCTGCGGGGCGGCTACCGGTGCAGCCAGCTGCTACAGCCGCGCCGTTACAAGCAATTTCGGGCGCGTATTCCACATCAGCGCGGCAGCCGGGTCAAGCGCGCCGCGCGGCCGGAGCATTCGCCCGACGGCCCCGGCTACGGCGTTCAGCCAAGCTTCTTCTTCAGCAGCTCGTTGACCTGCTGCGGATTGGCTTTGCCCTTGGTCGCCTTCATCGCCTGGCCGACCAGCGCGTTGAACGCCTTTTCCTTGCCGGCCTTGAACTCGGCGACCATCGCCGCGTTGGCGGCGAGGACCTCGTCGATCAGCGCCTCGATGGCGCCGGTATCGGTGATCTGCTTCAGACCCTGCTTCTCGATGATCTCGTCGGCCGCATTTGCGTGACCTCCGCCCTCGCCGTTCCACAGCGCCTCGAACACCTTCTTGGCGATGTTGTTCGAGATCGTGTTGTCGGCGATGCGGGCAACGAGTCCGCCGAGCTGCGCGGCGGAGACCGGCGAAGCGGACAGTTCCTTCTCGTCCTTGTTCAGGCGTGCCGCGAGGTCGACCATGACCCAGTTGGCGCACGGCTTCGCTGCGGCCCTGCCTGCGGCGGCGACCGTCGCTTCGTAGAAGTCGGCCAGTTCGAGCGACGCGGTCAGCGCCGTCGCGTCGTAGGCGGAGAGGCCGTAGTCGGCCATGAAGCGCTGCTTCTTGGCGGCCGGCAGCTCGGGCATCCCGGCGCGGGTACGCTCGACCCAGTCGCGCGAAATGATCAGCGGCAGCAGGTCGGGGTCAGGGAAGTAGCGGTAGTCGTGCGCGTCTTCCTTGGTGCGCATGACGCGGGTCTCGCCCGTGTCCGGGTCGAAGAGCACGGTCGCCTGCTGAATCCTGCCACCGTCCTCCAGCGTCTCGATCTGCCAGCGGATCTCGTAGTCGATGGCCTGCTGCAGGAAGCGGAACGAGTTCAGGTTCTTGATCTCGCGGCGCGTGCCGAGCGGCGCGCCCGGGCGGCGCACGGAGACGTTGGCGTCGCAGCGGAACGAACCTTCCTGCATGTTGCCGTCGCAGATGCCGATCCAGCGCACCAGCGCGTGCAGCGCGCGGGCGTAGGCGACGGCCTCGGCCGAAGAACTCATGTCCGGTTCGGTGACGATCTCCAGCAGCGGCGTGCCGGCGCGGTTGAGGTCGATCCCCGACTTGCCGTGGAAGTCCTCGTGCAGCGATTTGCCGGCATCCTCCTCGAGATGCGCACGGGTCAGGCGGACGGTCTTCTCGTACGCCTTGTCGCCCTGTCCGACCTGGATCGCGAGGCCGCCGCCGACCACCACCGGCAGCTCGAACTGGCTGATCTGGTAGCCCTTCGGCAGATCCGGATAGAAGTAGTTCTTGCGCGCGAAGACCGACTTCGGCGCCACCTCGGCGCCGATGGCCAGCCCGAAACGGATCGCGCACTCGACGGCGCCTCGGTTCAACACCGGCAGCACGCCGGGCAACGCCAGGTCGACGGCGCAGGCCTGCGTGTTCGGCGCGGCGCCGAAGGCGGTCGAGGCGCCGGAAAAGATTTTCGATTGCGTCGAGAGTTGCGCGTGCGTCTCGATGCCGATGACGACTTCCCAGTTGTTCATGCGTTTCCCTACCTTGTCAGCGGCGGTGGTCGTATGTCGGATGCG
>JAVFAT010000212.1:0-3670 GCA_034002385.1 Azospira sp.
CGCCCGAGCTGGTCGACGAGATGGCGAAGAATCCGCAGGGCTACAGCATGGAAGGCCGCCGGGCCGAGCTTTCCGTGCTCTTTTCCGACGTGCGCGACTTCACCAGCATTTCCGAACGCCTGCGGCCGGAGCAGCTGGCGACGCTGATGAACGAGTACCTGGGGGCGATGACGGCGATCATCGGCGCGCATCGCGGCACCCTCGACAAGTACATCGGCGACGCCATCATGGCCTTCTGGGGAGCGCCGGTGGCCGAGGCCGCGCACGCGCGCCAGGCGGTGCTCGCCGCGCTGGCCATGCAGCGGGCGCTGCCGGCGGTGAACGAGTCGCTGGCGTCGCGGGGCTGGCCGGCGCTGCGCATCGGCATCGGCATCAACAGCGGCGAAGTCACCGTCGGCGACATGGGGTCGCCCCTGCGCAAGGCATACACGGTGATGGGCGACGCCGTGAACCTTGCTTCCCGGCTCGAAGGCATCACCAAGCAATACGGCGTCGGCATCGTCATCGGCGAGGCCACGCGCGCGCTGCTCGGCGACGATTTCGTCTGCCGCGAACTCGACCGCGTGCGCGTCAAGGGCAAGGATGCGCCGGTGGCCATCTTCGAACCGCTCGGCATGGCCGGCGAGGTCGATGACGAGACGCTGGCACGGCTGCAGTGCTGGCACCAGGCGCTGCACGCCTGCCGGGCGCAGGACTGGGACGGCGCCGAAAGCCTGCTGCGCGAACTGGCGCGCCAGCAGCCGCATTTCCTGTACGACCTCTACCTCGAACGCATCGCCCGTTATCGCCAGGAACCGCCCGGAGACGGCTGGGACGGCGTCACGCGATTCGAGGAAAAATAGGCGGGGGCGCCAATACGCGATTGCCGGTTCGTGCGCTCTGCATCCGGTAGGCGCGTTTCCCCTTTACTGCGGGCGCGCCGCCGATTATCGTGAGCGACCCTCCGGCGCCGGCCGGGGCGGGGCATGGCTTTTTACCGGCGGATCAGTCGAACAGAGCAAAAAAGAGGCGCGGGCAGGCAATGAAAATACAGGTACTCGGTTGCAGTGGCAGCATCGGCGGCCAGCATCTGCGCACGACGACGCTGCGGGTCGATGAAGACGTCCTGATCGATGCCGGCACCGGCGTCGGCGACCTGACGCTGGCTGAACTGGCGCGCATCGATCACGTCTTCCTCACCCACACCCATCTCGATCACATCGCCTGTCTGCCGATGATTGCCGATGCCGTCGTCGACGTCCGCGAGCGGCCGCTGACGGTGCATGGCACGGCCGAAGTGCTCGCCATCCTGCGCGCGCACCTCTTCAACGGCCTGCTGTGGCCCGATTTCACCCGCCTTCCGACGCCGGAGTCGCCCTTCATCCGCCTCAATGAAATACGCGTCGAGGAACCCGTGCTCATCGACGGGCGCAGCTTCACCGCCATCGAGGTACGGCATACGGTGCCGGCGGTCGCTTACGTCATTGCCGGCGCCGGCGGCAGCCTGATCTTCTCCGGCGACACCGGCAGCCATCCCGCCTTCTGGCAGCGTGCCAGCAACACGCCGGGGTTGCGCCACCTGATCGTCGAATGCGCCTTCTCCAACGCCGAGGCGACGCTGGCCGGCGTCGCCGGGCACTACCACCCGGCGGCGCTGACCGGCGATCTGACCGCGTTCCGCCCGGCCTCGGGGCAGGAGGTGAACGTGCTCATCACGCACATGAAGCCGGGGCAGATCGACCTCATCATGAAGGAGATCGAGTCCGGTATCGGCGGCCACCGCGTGCACATGCTCTACAGCGACCAGATCATCGAGCTGTGAGCCGAGGATTTCCCGAAAGGGCGAACGCGGGCGGATTCCGCCGCCGGATGAAAAGGAGGGCGCCGGCATGAACGGCAACAGTGCGGACGATCTGTTCCAGCGTCTGGACCAACTCAACGAGATCGGCGCCGCCCTTTCGCGCGAGCGCGACATCGACCGCCTGCTCGAAGACATCCTGCTCGCCGCCAAGGACATCACCCGCGCAGACGGCGGCACGCTGTACCTGATGAACGAGGCGCACACGCACCTGCGCTTCGAGATCATGCGCACCGATTCGCTCGGCATCGCGCTTGGCGGCACCACCGGCAAGCCGGTCACGCTGCCCGAGCTGCCGCTCACCGATGCGCACGGCGCACCGAACAACGCGCTGGTCGCCGCCTATGCGGCGATCAACGAGGCGACGGTGAACATCGCCGACGCCTACACCGAGGCCGGCTTCGATTTCAGCGGTACGCGCAGCTTCGACGCCAGAACCGGCTACCGCTCGCGTTCCTTCCTCACCGTGCCGATGAAGAACCACGACGATGAAATCATCGGCGTGCTGCAACTCATCAACGCCATCGACCCGACGAGCGGGGCGGTCGAACGTTTTTCCCGCGAGGATCAGCGCCTGGTCGAATCGCTCGCCTCGCAGGCGGCGATCGCACTGACCAACCGCCAGCTGATCGACCAGCTGGAGCGCCTGTTCGAATCCTTCATCGGTGTCCTCAACCTTGCCATCGACGAAAAATCGCCCTACACCGGCGGCCATTGCCAGCGGGTGCCGGAACTCACGCTGATGCTTGCCGACGCGGTGAACCGCTGCGATGAAGGCGTCTTCGCCGATTTCCACATGGACGAGAAGGCGCGCTACGAACTGAAGATCGCCGGCCTCCTGCACGATTGCGGCAAGGTGACGACGCCGGTGCACGTGGTCGACAAGGCGAGCAAGCTCGAAACCATCTTCGACCGCATCCATCTCGTCGATGCCCGCTTCGAGGTGTTGAAGCGCGACGCCGAAATCCGCGCCTGGCGCAAGGCGGCCGGCGGCGAACTCCCGCCCGCGCTGGCGGCGGCGCTGGCCGACGAGTGCGCCGCGCTCGACGCCGAGCGCGATTTCCTGCGCCATGCCAACGTCGGCAACGAGGCCATGCGCCCCGAGGATCAGAACCGGGTGCGCGAGATTGCCGGCCGTCATCGCTGGCGCAAGGGGGGTGAGGAGGAAGACCTGCTTTCCGCCAACGAGGTGGAGAACCTCTGCGTGCGCGCCGGCACCCTCACCGCCGCCGAGCGCGAGATCATCAATCACCACATCGTTGCCACCATCCGTATGCTCGAACAGCTGCCCTGGCCGCGCCATCTGCGCCGGGTGACGGAATACGCCGGCGGCCACCACGAGCGCATGGACGGCAAGGGCTACCCGAAAGGCCTGAAGGGCGAGGACATGTCGGTGCCGACCCGCATCATGGGCATCGCCGACATCTTCGAGGCGCTGACGGCGAGCGATCGTCCGTACAAGCAGGGCATGAAACTCTCGCAGGCGGTTTCGATCATGGCCGGCTTCGCCCGCAACGGGCACATCGATCCCGACCTGTTCGCCGTCTTCATGCGCGGCGGTGTCTTCCTCGATTACGCCCGGCGCTTCCTGAAACCGGAGCAGATCGATGCGGTGGATGTGACCACGGTTCTGGCCACGCTTCTTGCCGGCGCGGCCGCATGAATGGATACTCCCCCCGCTTCGAAAGGCACGGCGACACCCGGACGGTGCTCATGCCGCTGCCCGCGATGCGATGACTCCCGAGTCCATGACCATGACTCCGCAACTTCCGTGACGATGGAACGACGATGCTGAAGAAACTGCTGCTTTCCTTCATCGCCGCCGGCGCGCTT
>JAVFAT010000213.1:0-3669 GCA_034002385.1 Azospira sp.
CGAAGCCTTTCGGCGCGGCGGCCTCGGCGCGACGCGCGCCATCGAGTCGCGTCATGCGGGCTGGCTGGCCGAACTGGCCGAGCTTGCGCACCACGGCCGCTACCATGACCTGCTGCTCATCGATGAACGCGGCAACATCGTCTTCTCGCTGCTGCGCGAAGACGATCTGGGTACCAACCTGAACGACGGCCCCTACCGTGCAAGCGGACTCGCTACCGGCTACCGGCAGGCGGTGCAGTTCCTCTACTCGAACCTGACGCCGCTCCAGCCGTATGCGCCGTCCGGCAACCGGCTCGCCGGCTTCGTCGTCGCTCCGGTTCTCGACGCTGGCCGGCCGATTGGCGCGCTGGCCCTGCAGATCAACGTCGACGTCTTCTCCGATGTGCTTGCCGACCGCACCGGTCTCGGCCGCAGCGGCGAAATCGTTCTTGGCCGGCACGATGGCGACGAGGTCGTTTTCTCGATGCCGCACCTGCTGCGTACCTGGGGTGACAGGCAGCCCGCCCGAAGACCGCTGGCCGAAGCGCCCGATCCGCTGCGCCGTGCCCTTGCCGGTGAGAATGGCGATGGCATCACTACGGATTACTCCGGGCAACAGGTGGCGGCCGCCTGGCGTTACCTGCCGGCCCTGCACTGGGGCATGACGGTCAAGATCGACGCCGACGAAGCCTTCGCTCCGGCCCGCCAGGTGCGCTGGCTGGCGGCACTCACGCTGCTCGTCTTCCTGGCCCTTTCGGGCATCGCCGGCATTGTTCTCGGTCGCCGCCTGCTCAACGCCGAGAACCGGCTGCGCCGCAGCAACGAGCAGTTGAGCGAGGCGCAGCGCATCGCCCACCTCGGCAGCTGGACGCTGGATCTGCGCAGCAACGACCTGCAGTGGTCGGACGAAACCTTCCGCATCTTCGAGATCGACCGCAGGCAGTTCGGTGCCTCCTACGAGGCCTTCCTCAACCTTGTTCACCCCGATGACCGGGAGAAGGTCAGCCAGGCCTACGAGGAATCGCTCGCCCTGCGCGCGCCGTATTCGATCGCCCATCGCCTGCAGATGGCCGACGGCCGCATCAAGCACGTTCTGGAGAACTGCGAGACGCTGTACGCGGCCGACGGCACGCCCTACCTCTCGCGCGGCACCATCCAGGACGTGACGCAGGAAAGGATCACCGCCGAGGCGCTGGAGCTTTACGCCAACGCATTCCGCTACAGCGGTGAGGAGATCATCGTTACCGACCACGAGAACCGCATCGTCGACGTCAACCCTGCCTTCATCCGGCAGAGCGGCTACACGCTCGACGAGGTGCGCGGCAGGAATCCGAAGATGTTCGCCTCCGGCCAGACGCCGCGCGAAACCTACCAGACGCTGTGGGCCTGCCTCAGGGAAAGCGGCTTCTGGCAGGGCGAAATTGCGGATCGTCGCAAGGACGGCACGGTGTACCCGAAGTGGGCGAGCATTTCGGTGATCCGCAACGCGCAGGGCGAAATCACCCACCACATCGCCAGCTTCACCGACATCAGCGAGCGCAAGGCGGCCGAGGAGCGCATCTACCAGCTCGCCCATCTCGATGCGCTCACCGGCCTGCTCAACCGCTTCAGTCTCGAAGGCCGGCTCGAACAGGCGCTGCTTTCGGCCCGCCGCGAAGGCGAGCAGCTGGCGCTGATGTTCATCGACCTCGATCACTTCAAGCTCATCAACGACACCCTCGGCCACCACCTCGGTGACCGGCTGCTGGTCGAAGTCTCGTGCCGCCTCTCCACCTGCGTGCGCGAGAGCGACATCATCGCGCGGCTTGGCGGAGACGAGTTCGTCGTCGCCCTCACCGGCCTCGAATGGGGCATGGCCGCTGCCGCCGTCGCCGGCAAGATCGTCGATGAACTGAGCCGGCCCTACGAGATCGAAGGCCACACGCTGCACACCAGCCCGAGCCTGGGTATCGCCATCTTCCCGGTCGATGGGGAGAACGCCGACGAGCTGATGAAGAACGCCGATACCGCGATGTACGACGCCAAGCGGCGAGGGCGCGGCAACTACCAGTTCTTCACGGCGGAAATGACCGTCGCCGCCGGCGAGCGGCTGGAAATCGAACGCGGCCTGCGCCAGGCGCTCGCCGAGAACCGGCTGGAGCTCCATTACCAGCCGCAGATCGCCAGCGACGACGGCCGTGTCTGCGGCGTCGAGGCGCTGGTGCGCTGGAACGACCCCGGGCAGGGCTACATTCCGCCGCTCAAGTTCATTCCCATCGCCGAGGAAACCGGCCTCATCGAACCGCTTGGCAACTGGGTGCTGAACGAGGCCTGCCGGCAACTCGCCGCCTGGCGCGCGGAGGGCGTTTCCGGCGTGCGCATGGCGGTCAATCTCTCCGCCTGCCAGTTGCGCGACCCGAAGCTGGTCGAGCGCGTGCACGAAGCCATGAGGGCGCACGGCATCGGTGAAGGCGAACTCGAACTGGAAGTCACCGAGTCAGTGGCAATGGACAACCCGCAGCGCGCCGTCAGGCAACTGGAGGCGCTACGCGACCTCGGCGTGCTGCTGGCCATCGACGACTTCGGCACCGGCTATTCCTCGCTCGCCTACCTGAAGCTGCTGCCGATCCAGACGCTCAAGCTCGACCGCGCCTTCGTCAGCGACATCGAGAGCAACGAGAACGACGCGGCCATCAGCACGGCGACGATGGCGCTGGCCCACAACCTCGGCCTCAAGGTCGTCGCCGAAGGCGTCGAAACCGAAGCGCAGCACGCTTTCCTCACGGCACACCGCTGCGACATCCTGCAAGGCTACCTGTACAGCAAGCCACTGCCGGCCGCCGAAGCCGTCGCTTTCCTGCGGCGCCCGGCGGGCCGGATCGATCCGGTATAATCGCCGGCTTTTCAGGCATCCCCCCACCTCTCCTATGGAACTGGCCAAGAGTTTCGAGCCAGCGGACATCGAGCGCCGCTGGTACCCGCAATGGGAAGAGAAAGGCTATTTCAAGGCCGGCCTCGACACCGCCAACCCGGACGCCTTCTGCATCCTGCTGCCGCCGCCGAACGTCACCGGCACGCTGCACATGGGCCACGGCTTCAACCAGGCGATCATGGACGCGCTCACCCGGCACTACCGGATGCTCGGCCACAACACGCTGTGGCAGCCGGGTACCGACCATGCCGGCATCGCCACGCAGATCGTCATCGAGCGCCAGCTCGACGCGCAGGGCATCAGCCGCCACGATCTTGGCCGCGAGAAGTTCCTCGAGAAGGTCTGGGAGTGGAAAGAATACTCGGGCAATACCATCACCAAGCAGATGCGCCGGCTCGGCACCTCGCCGGACTGGACGCGCGAGCGCTTCACGATGGATGCCGGCCTCTCGAAGATCGTCACCGAGACTTTCGTCCGCCTCTACAACGAGGGCCTGATCTACCGCGGCAAGCGGCTGGTGAACTGGGATCCGAAGCTGCATACCGCCGTTTCCGACCTCGAAGTTGTCCAGGAAGAAGAAGACGGCTTCATGTGGCACATCCGCTACCCGCTGGCCGATGGCAGCGGTAGCCTGGTCGTCGCCACCACCCGCCCGGAAACCATGCTCGGCGACACCGCCGTGATGGTCCACCCCGAGGACGAGCGCTACAAGCACATGATCGGCAAGACGGTGAAACTGCCGCTGACTGATCGCGAAATTCCGATCATCGCCGACAGCT
>JAVFAT010000214.1:0-3669 GCA_034002385.1 Azospira sp.
CCGAGCGTCAGGGCCATCGGCAGGCCGACGACGGTTTCGACGGGCATCAGCCGGCCTCCGCGAGGAACTCGCTGCGCGCCAGGATCGCGGCGCCGAAGGCGGTCGTGGTCTGCGGATGCTCGGGCACCACCAGCTCGCGCTGCAGTTCGTCCTCGATCGCCGCCACCAGCCCCCTGTTGAGGGCCGGCCCGCCGTCGAAATAGACGCGGTCCTCGATGCCGACGCGCTTGGCCAGGCGCACGGTGCGCTTGGCGATCGAGTAGTGGATGCCGGCGACGATTTCGGCGCGGTCGTGGCCGTTGGCCAGCAGGCCGATGATCTCGGATTCGGCGAACACGGTGCAGGTGGCGTTGATGGTCAGCGGCGCGCCCTTGCAGTTGAAGTGGCAGTCGCCGAGCGTTTCGAGGTCGAGGTCGAGGTTGCGCGCCGCGACGTCGAGGAAGCGGCCCGTGCCGGCGGCGCACTTGTCGTTCATCGCGAAGTTGGCGACGCCGCCCGTGGGGTCGATCTGGATAGCCTTCGAATCCTGGCCGCCGATGTTGATGATGGTGCGCACGCCGCCGAAGGCCTTGCCGGCCTCGTGGGCACCGATGGCATTAGCGGTGATTTCGGAGATCGAGTCGTCGGCTTCCTTGAACAGTTTGCGACCGTAGCCGGTTGAGATCAGGTACTTGACCTGCTCGCGTGCGATGCCGTGCTTGTCCAGCAGCACGCGCAGCGCCTCCCTGGCGTTCTTGTGGAACAGGCTGCCCGAGTCGGAGACATGTACCCCGGCGAGTTGTCCGTTTTCATCGACGAGCGCCGCCTTGATAGCGGTCGAACCGATGTCGAGTCCGGCGAAATAGTTCATGCGGTCTTGCGCTTTCTTGTCTTGATGGATTCCAGGAATGCTTCGATGCGCGTCGTCAGCTGGCCGCGGTCGTCGTGGCTGTAGTCGGTTTCGACGTAGAGCATCGGAATGCCCTTTGCGTTGAGGGCCGTTGCGATGCCGCGCTGTTCCATTTCATAGACTTGGCAGCCGGCGAACGACTGATACACCACGCCGTCCACCGCGAAGCTGGTCGCCAGTTCGATCAGCCTGCGCTTGCGGTCGTTGTTGCGGGTGAAGATCGGGCAGGTGCAGGGCTTCAGATACTTGTCGGCCAGCCCGTCGACCATGTCATGGAGCAGCCATTCGTCGACCGCCGTCATGTCGTAGAGCATGCGGTTGGCCGAGCAGGTCTCGTCGGCCACCACCACGCCGCCGGCTTCTTCGATCAGGACCGGCAGCTTGAGGTTGGGGAACACCGGCGGCGAACCGGTGAACAGGATGCGCGGCGCCTTGCGCTGGGCGGCCTGAACGTTGTTGGCCTGGCGTTCAGCCAATTCGGCGTTGAGCGCCTCGACCGCCTCGGTCCAGCGGTCGATGTCGTCGAAGAAGAAGGCGTTGGTGACGAGGAACACATCCTTGCCGAGCACCACGGCGGGGCTGCTCTTGCGGAAGTTGTGCAGGGCGCGGAAGGCCGCCTGGGCGCGCGCGGTCTTGGCCATCGCCGCCTTGAGGTTCTTCTTCGTCAGCTTCTTGCCGGTCGTCTCGCGCAGCTGTTGCGCAAACTGACGCACCGAACGCTGCCAGTAGAGGCGCGCCTCTTCGCTCTCCTTGGCGGGAGGCAACTCCAGATCATGGACACGGTAGCCCATCTCCTCGATCATCGCCGACGCCTTCTTCTTCTGGTCGCAGGTGGTCGGATTGACGATCAGGTCGGGCTTGCCGATCTTCGGGATGCGGTTTTCGGTGTGCAGCATGCCGAGCGTGGCCTTGACCAGCGAGCAGGACTTGGCCGGCATGAAGTCGGCGCCGATCTGGTCGTAGTGGTAGGAGCCGTTGCATAGCCGCACCGGCGTCGCGCCGACGGCGTAGATCAGCTCGTCGGGCACTTGGATACAGGTGGTGCCGACCAGCATGCCCTGGTGGGGCAGCGGCTCGCCCTGGATATAGATGCGCCGGAACAGGTCGTAGAAATACTGCATCGCCGCCGGGTTGTCGTCGAAGTCGTCGGTGATGCGGACGAGCGTTTCCTCGGCCTCGCGGGCCTGGCGGGAAAGGTGATAGGCGACGTTGGTCACTGGGTGTGTTCCTTGTTCATGCGCTTCACGAAGCCGGCTTCGGTGGCCGTGAAGATAGGGATGCCGGCGAAGGTCGCCTTGAGGGCGCCTTCCTCGGGGCAGGCGGCGACGCACTTCAGGCACAGCATGCAGTCGTCGGCCATGATGTTCTTGTTCGTCACGTCGTCGGCGATCGCCTTGATCTGCATGTCGCAGACGCGATAGCAGTCGCCGCAGCGCGTGCACTTGTCGCCGTCCTTCTTGAGCTTGAGTAGGGCCGGCTTGGCGACCAGGTAATGCAGCGCGCTCATCGGGCAAAAGAAGCAGAAGAAGCGCTTCTTGACGAAGGCACCGACCAGGAACAGGCCGGTGACCGTCATGCCCAGCGCCGTCATGACGATGGCCGTCTTGCTCGAGAAGTCGATGGTCAGCTGCGAGAAATCCCCCGTGAACATCGGCAGGATCATGCGCGCCGGGCAGATCAGGCAGAAGGGCGGGCTCACGTCGTGCGAGAACCAGCCGCCGCCGATGCCGAGCGGAATCAGCAGCGTCAGCGCCAGCAGCACGTACTTGATCTTGCTGAGTTGCTCGAACTGGCCCTGGCGATAGCTGGAATAGCGGATGCCGAGGCGGCGGCGCAGCGCGGTGATCCAGTCCTGGACGGTCCCCAGCGGGCAGACAAAGCCGCACCATCCCTTGTTGAGCGCAACGAACCAGAGCACGAAGGTGAGGAAGCCGGTGAGGATCGCGATGCTGGCCGCCGAGAACAGCACCGGCCAGGCGCGACCGAGCTGGTGCTGCAGCGGCAGCAGGTAGCAGACGCCGCCGCGGCCATCCTGGTTGTAGCCGCAGGCGAAGGTCGGCAGGCGCGAGCCGAGATCGATGGCGAGATAGCCGCCATAGACGAGCAGGACGAAGGCGGCCAGCTGGAACCAGAGGCGGAAGCGGTTCAGGTCGACGCGGTTGGCCGTGTCGCGCAGCCGCGAGGCGAGGCTAGCGGACTTCATCGAGGCGCACCTCCTGGAAGGGTCTGACCCGCCGCCGCCGGTAGAGATAGATCGCGACGCCGCAAAACAGCGCGATGAACAGCCCGATGCCCAGCCCCCAGGCATGGGAGCGGTAGTCGTCGGGCGAGGGATAGTAGCTGCCGGCGAGCGTGGCCTGGTAGCGGACGCCGTTGTAGGGCTGGTCCTGATGGCGGCCGGTCTCGGCGGCGCTGGCTTCGGCGATCACCAGATAGGTGGCCTTGAAGCGCTTCTTGAATTCCCGCCAGGGCGGAAAGTAATCGCGCACCACCTGGAAGCTGACGCGGCCCTGCGCGTCGCTGGTTTCCTCCTTCGTCCAGCCCTCGTGGCTGACGAAGCGCGCGCGCGCGCCGGCCGCCGGCAGACCTTCCCGCAGGACGACGAAGGCCTGCGCGTCGCCGGAACTGAGCCGGAAGAAGAACTTCTCGTTGGGCTGGCGCTCGCGGACGATCTCGATCGGCGCGGTCTCCAGCACCCGGCTGGAGTCGAGCGCCCTGATTCGTTCCTCCTCGTCGGCATCGTGGGTGAAGTTGGCGACCTCGGCCTTGGCGACATTGAC
>JAVFAT010000215.1:0-3627 GCA_034002385.1 Azospira sp.
TTACTCGGCCCGCTCGTGGGAACTGCAGCGCCGCAAGTCGGTCAGCCCGCACGATTCCGTCGGTGCCAACCTGATCGTCCAGGTCAAGAACAACCGCGTCATGCGCGTGCTGCCGCGCGAGAACGAAGACGTCAACGAGTGCTGGATTTCCGACAAGGATCGCTTCTCGTACGAGGCGCTCAACAGCGATGCCCGCCTGACGAAGCCGATGATCCGCGTCGACGGCCAGCTGCGCGAAGTCGAGTGGAACGTCGCCCTCGACTACGTGGCGCACGGCCTCAACGACATCGTCAAGCAGCATGGCCCGTCCGCGCTTGGCCTGCTGGCGTCGCCGCATTCGACGCTGGAAGAGCTGGTGTTGCTGAAGAAGGTTGCCGCCGGCCTCGGCTCCAAGAACATCGATTTCCGCCTGCGTCGCCGCGATTTCTCGGCCGACGGCAAGCTGGCCGGCCGGCCGTGGCTGGGCATGAAGCTCGCCGAGATCGCCGATCTCGACGCCGCGCTGGTCATCGGCAGCTTCCTGCGCAAGGAGCAGCCGCTGCTCGCGCAGCGTCTGCGCCAGGCCGCCAAGAAATACACCAAGGTCAGCGTCGTCACCACGGGCGGCGATGACCAGCTCATCAAGCTCTTCCAGAATTTCAGCGTCTCGCCGTCCGACCTCGTGCTGGTGGTCGCCGCCATCGTCAAGGCCGCCGCCTACGCCAAGGGGTTGCCGGCAATCTCCGGTTTCGATGGCATCGAGCCGTGCGACAAGGCCAAGGCCATCGCGCAGAGCCTGATCGACGGCGACAAGCGCCACATCTTCCTCGGCAACGTCGCCGAACAGCACCCGCAGGCTGCCGTGCTGCACGCACTGGCGCAGGAGCTGGCGAAGCTCACCGGCGCCGGCTTCGGCTTCCTCGGCGAGGCGGCGAACAGCGTCGGCGGTTACGTCGTCGGTGCGCTGCCGACGGCGAACGGGCTGAACGCCTGCGAGATGCTGGCGCAACCGCGCCAGGCTTACGTCGTGCTCGGCGCCGACCTCGACCGCGACGTGCACAACGGCCAGCTTGCCATCGCCGCGCTCAAGCAAGCCGCACTCACCGTCGTCCTGACGCCGTTCAAGGATGGCGCGATGGCCGAATGCGCCGATGCGCTGCTGCCGGTCACGCCCTTCACCGAAACTTCCGGCACCTTCGTGAACACCGAAGGCCGCATCCAGCGTTTCAACGGCGTCGTGCCGCCGCTGGGCGACGCCCGCCCGGGCTGGAAAGTGCTGCGCGTGCTCGGCAACGTGCTCGGCCTCTCGGGCTTCGATTTCACGTCGAGCGAAGCGGTGCGCGACACCGTCGTCCCGGCCGGCGCCGAGTTCGTCTCCGGACTCGACAACGGTCTCAAGGATGTCGTTCCGGCGATGGGCGAGCGTGTCGCCGGCCTGCAACGCATCGGCGACGTGCCGATCCACTTCGCCGATCCGCTGGCGCGTCGCGCGCCGGCGCTGCAGCTGACCCGCGATGCGGCGGCGCCGAGCGCGCGCATGTGCGCGGCGACGCTGGCCGAAGCCGGCCTCGCCGATGGCGCCAATGTCGTCGTCCGCCAGGGCGCCGGCAGCGCGAGCCTGCTTGCAAAACTCGATGAAACGGTGCCGGCCGGCTGCGTTCGCGTCGCCGCCGCGCATGAAACGACCGCCGGTCTGGGCGACCTGTTCGGCGCGATTACCGTGGAGCGTGCATAAATGGATGCGCTGCTGAACTACTTCTCCGGGATGTTCGGCCCTGCCTGGCCGCTGGTGTGGACGCTGGCCAAGATCGTCGCCATCATCCTGCCGCTGCTGCTCGGCGTTGCCTACCTGACGTTCTGGGAGCGCAAGGTCATCGGCTGGATGCAGGTGCGCATCGGTCCGAACCGCGTCGGCCCCTGGGGGCTGCTGCAGCCGATCGTCGACGGCGTCAAGCTGCTGCTGAAGGAAATCATCGTCCCGACGAAGTCCAACACCTGGCTCTTCCTGATGGCGCCGGGCCTGGCCTTCGCGCCGGCGCTGGCCGCGTGGGCGGTGGTGCCCTTCACCGATACGCTGGTTCTCGCCAACATTGACGCCAGCCTGCTTTACATCATGGCTGTCGCCTCGCTGGGCGTCTACGGCATCATCCTCGCCGGCTGGGCCTCGAACTCGAAGTACGCCTTCCTCGGCGCCATGCGCTCCGCCGCGCAGATGGTGTCTTACGAAGTCTCGATGGGCTTCGCGCTGATCGCCGTGCTGATGGTTTCGAACAGCCTGAACCTGGTCGAGATCGTCAAGGCGCAGGATAGCGGCGCCTTCGCCGGCATCGGCCTCAACTTCCTGTCGTGGAACTGGCTGCCGCTGCTGCCGATGTTCGTCGTCTATCTGATCTCGGGCGTCGCCGAAACCAACCGCGCGCCGTTCGACCTCTCGGAAGGCGAGTCGGAAATCGTCGCCGGCTTCCACGCCGAATACTCGGGCATGGCCTTCGCACTGTTCTTCCTCGCCGAATACGCGAACATGATCCTGATCGCGGCGCTGACCTCGCTGCTGTTCCTCGGCGGCTGGCTGTCGCCGGTCGGTTTCCTGCCGGACGGCATCCTCTGGCTGTTCGCCAAGATGGCGTTCGTCCTGCTGCTGTTCCTGTGGTTCCGGGCCACCTTCCCGCGCTATCGCTACGACCAGCTGATGCGTCTGGGCTGGAAGGTCTTTCTCCCGCTCTGCTTCATCTGGGTGCCGGTGGTCGGCGTGTGGATGATCTCGCCGTGGAACATCTGGAAGTAAGAGGCTAGTCATGGGTGCAATCAAGGAAGTATTCAACAGCCTGCTCCTCAAGGAGCTGCTCAAGGGCATGACGGTCACCGGGCGCTACATGTTCGCCCGCAAGATCACCGTCCAGTATCCCGAGGAAAGAACGCCGCAGAGCTTCCGCTTCCGCGGGCTGCACGCGCTGCGCCGCTATCCGAACGGCGAGGAACGCTGCATTGCCTGCAAGCTGTGCGAGGCCGTCTGCCCGGCAATGGCGATCACCATCGAGTCCGACCAGCGCGACGACGGCTCGCGCCGCACGACGCGCTACGACATCGACCTGACCAAGTGCATCTTCTGCGGCTTCTGCGAGGAAGCCTGCCCGGTCGATGCCATCGTCGAGACGCGCATCTTCGAGTACCACGGTGAAAAGCGTGGTGACCTCTATTACACCAAGCCCATGCTGCTGGCCAACGGCGACCGCTACGAAGCGCAGATCGCGGCCGACCGCGAAGCCGACGCGAAATATCGCTGAACGGGAACGGATGATGGAATTCAAGACTGTCGTTTTCTACTGCCTCGCAGCGATCCTGGTATATGCGGCGCTGCGCGTGATCACCGCGCGCCACCCGGTCGTTGCCGTGCTGCACCTGATCCTCGCCTTCTTCTCCGCCGGCGGCGTCTGGGCGCTGCTGCAGGCCGAGTTCCTGGCCATCGGCATCATCCTCATCTACGTCGGCGCGGTCATGGTGCTGCTGCTCTTCGTCGTCATGATGCTCGACATCAACATCGACCGCCTGCGCGAGAAATTCTGGCGTTACCTGCCGCTCGGTGCCATTGTCGGCGCGGTCATGCTCTTCGAGCTGGGCGCCGTGCTCAGCGCCAACTACATGGGCGTG
>JAVFAT010000216.1:0-3623 GCA_034002385.1 Azospira sp.
GCTGCGTCACGTTCTTCGTTACCATCGTGCCGGCCGAGACGTGCACGTCATCGGCGAGATCGAGGTGGCCGATGATCATGCCGGCGCCGCCGACCGTGCACCGCGCACCGATCGTCGTGCTGCCGGCGACGCCGACGCAGCCGGCCATTGCCGCGTTATCGCCGATGCGCACGTTGTGCGCGATCTGGATCTGGTTGTCGAGCTTGACCCCGTTGCCGATCACCGTATCGTCGAGCGCGCCGCGGTCGATCGAGGTATTGGCGCCGATCTCGACGTCGTCGCCGATCACCACACGACCGATCTGCGGAATCTTCAGCCAGCGCTCGCCCTCCTTTGCAAAGCCGAAGCCGTCGGAGCCGATCACCGCGCCGGACTGGATTACCGCACGCGCGCCGATCACGCAGCCATCGCGGACAACGACGTTGGGATAGAGCACCGAATCATCGCCAATGCTGACACCGTCGCCAATGACGACGCCCGGATACAAGGTGACGTTCTCGCCAAGCATCACCCCGGCACCGACCACCGCATTCTCGCCAACGCTGGCCGAAGCCGGTACCGGCGAATGCGTGACGGCGCCCGGATGCACGCCACGCGGGCGTTCTGGCGCCGGGTTGAGCAGCGCGACGACACGCGCGTAACAGGCATAGGGATTCGGATGAACGATGCGCGGCAGCTGCGTATCGTCCGCCGCGGCCGGCGGCACGATCACCGCCGAAGCAGCGGTCGTCGCCAGTTGCTTTCGGTACTTCGGATTGGCGAGGAAGGCGATCTGCCCGGGGCCGGCAGCAGCCAGCGTGCCCACCTGGGAGACGAGCACCGAACCGTCGCCCCTCAGCTCTCCACCGAGGCGGGCGACGATCTCGTCGAGCCGCAAAGCACCGGGCACGCGTTCACCACCGAAGCGCGACAAGGGGCGAAAACGGGCGGGGGCCGCTTACTTGCCTTCCTTGTTCTCGGAAAGCGCCTTGATGACCTTGTCGGTGATGTCGAGCTTGGGGCTGACGAGGACGGCGTCCTGCAGGATCAGATCGAACTTCTCGGCGTCGAAGATCTGCTTGATGGCCTTGTTGGCCTTCTCGATGATCGCCGCGTTTTCCTCGTTCTGGCGCAGGTTGAGATCTTCGCGGAACTCGCGCTGCTTGCGCTGGAAGTCGCGCGACAGGTCGTTCAGCTCGCGCTCCTTGCGCCGGCGGTCGGTTTCGGCCATCGTCACGCCGTTCTTCTCCAGGCTTTCCTGCAGCGCCTGCAACTGCTTGGCCATGGCCTGCAGATCCTGGTCGCGCTTGGAGAACTCGGTTTCGATCTTCTTCGCCGCGCGCTGTGCCGCCGGTGCGTCGCGGAAAATCCGCTGGGTGTTGACGTAGCCGATCTTGATCTCGGCGGCGACGGCCTGCCAGGCGGGCAGCGCAGCCATGAGGGCGACGATCAGTGCGGCGATCTTCTTGTTCAAAGCGACATCTCCTGTTTAGAAAGTCTGTCCCATCTGGAACTGGAACGATTGTACTTTATCGCCTTCCTGCTTGTTAAGCGGAGAAGCCAAGCTGAATTTGAGCGGCCCCATCGGCGAATGCCAGACCGCGGAGATACCCGTGCTGAAACGGATCGGCCCGGAATCCTGGGCGCTGTCCTTGCCCCAGACCTGGCCGGCATCGACGAACACGCCGAGACGGAAGGATCTGTCCAGCCCGGCGCCGGGCAGCGAGAAGAGCACTTCCGCCGTGCCGGAAACCTTGCGGTTGCCACCGACGCGGTCGTCCGACAGGGCGCCGTTTGCGAGGATGTCGCGCGGGCCGAGGCTGGCCGTTTCGTAGCCGCGCACCGAGCCGATGCCGCCGCCGAAGAAATTCTTGAAGAAGGGCAGGCCCCGGCTGCCCAGACCGTCGCCATAGGCCGCATCGCCGCCCAGGTAGAGGGTGAAATCCTTGCCCAGCGGCATGAAGCGCTGGTACTGGTAGTTCAGGCGGTAATACTTGAGGTCGCCCGGCGGTGACGCCACCTCGATGGTGGCACGGTGGAAGCTGCCCTTGCTCGGATACAGGGCGCTGTCGCGGCCATCGAAGGCCCAGCCGGCGGTGAGCGGAAAGGAAACGTTCGACTTGCCGAAATCGCGGATGAAATCCCTGTAACGCTGCGGGCTGTTGGAGAAGACGTCGATCTGGGTGTGATCGACCGAGATGCCGAAACTGAGCGACTCCTTCTCGCCGATGGGGAAGCCCCAGCGGACACCGCCGCCGGTCGATTCGGAACGGTAGTCACCAACCGAAATGGTGCTCTTCGTCGGGTCGACGCGCCGGTGATAGAAGTCGAAACCCTGGCTGATGCCATCGACCGTGAAGTACGGGTCGGTGTAGGAAAAAGCCACCACGCGGTTGATCTTGCCGGTATTGAGCGACAGCGAGGCGAACTTGCCGCTGCCGAACAGGTTGGCCTGGCTGATCGCCCCGGAGAGGATCAGCCCTTCCGACTGGCCGTAGCCGGCGCCAAGCGAGATGTTGCCGGTGTTCTTTTCGGTGACGGCGACGTTCACATCGACCTGGTCGGCGGTACCCGGCACCGGCGGCGTCTCGATGTTCACCTCGCTGAAATAGTCGGTCTTGTCCACCCGCTCGCGCGAACGCTGCACCTTGTCGGCGTCGTACCAGGCGCCTTCGATCTGGCGCATTTCCTGACGGACGACCTCGTCGCGCGTCTTGGTATTGCCGGTGATGTTGATCCGCCGCACATACACCCGCTTGCCCGGATCGATGAAGACGGTGAAGGCGACCTGGCGCTTCTCCTTGTCGACCTCCGGTGCGGCATTGACGTTGGCAAAGGCGTAGCCCTGTGCGCCGAGACGGTCGCTGATCGCCTTCGTCGTCTCGTTCAGCAGTTCGCGCGAAAAGACGTCGCCAGCCTTGAGCCTGACCAGCCGGCGCAGTTCGTTCTCGGGCAGCAGCAGGTCGCCGGCGAGCTTCACCGAACTGACCATGAAACGCTCACCCTCGGTAACGCTGACGGTGATGTAGATGTCCTTCTTGTCCGGCGAGATGGAAACCTGCGTCGAGTCGACGTTGAATTCGAGGTAGCCGCGATTCAGGTAATGGGAGCGCAGCGACTCCAGATCGGCCGAGAGTTTCTGGCGGGAATACTGGTCGCTCTTGGTGTACCAGGAAATCCAGTTCGGCGTGCGCAGCTGGAACAGTTCGAGCAGATCCTTTTCCTTGAAGGCGGTGACGCCGACCAGGTTGATCTGCTTGATGCTCGCCGTTTCGCCTTCGTCAACGTTGAAGTTGATGGCGACGCGGTTGCGTTCGAGCGGCGTCGTCGTCGTCGCGATGTTCACCGCGTACTTGCCACGCGACAGGTACTGCCGCTTCAACTCCTGTTCGGCGCGCTCCAGCGTCGCCCGGTCGAAGATGCGCCCCTCGGCGATGCCGTTGTCGCGCAGCGCCTTCTTCAGCTGGTCCTTGTCGAATTCCTTCAGGCCGACGAAGTCGATGGTGTAGATCGCCGGGCGTTCCTCGATGACGACGACGAGCACGTCGCCCTCGACCTCCATGCGCACATCCTTGAAGAAGCCGGTGGCGAAGAGCGCCTTGATCGATTGCGCTGCCTTCTCGCCGGTCATCGTGTCGCCGACC
>JAVFAT010000217.1:0-3592 GCA_034002385.1 Azospira sp.
CGCGCGCGGAAAACCGGGGAACGCAAAATACAAGGCCATCGAGCCGGCCCCCGGCCGTTACGTGAAAGAGAAGGCGTAAAAGCGAGGAACGCCGGAGTGCAGGCGGAGGTTCTTCATCGATTTCTGGAGTAAAGAAACAGAGAAGGAGAAGAACATGCCAAGAGTTGCACTGGTTACCGGAGGAATGGGGGGGCTAGGCGAAGCGGTCTGCATCAAGCTTGCCGCGCTCGGCTACAAGGTGGTGACGACGTATTCGCCGGGTAATGCCAAGGCGAAGGACTGGCTGGCGGCGATGAACAACATGGGCTACGGCTTCAAGGCGTACCCCTGTGACGTCTCCGACTTCGAGTCGTGCAAGGCCTGCGTCGACACGGTGACGGAGGAAGTGGGGCCGGTCGATGTGCTGGTGAACAACGCCGGCATCACCCGCGACATGACCTTCAAGCGGATGACGAAGGCCGACTGGGATGCGGTGATCGGCACCAACCTCGACTCGGTCTTCAACATGACCAAGCAGGTCATGGATGGCATGGTCGAGCGCAAGTGGGGGCGGGTGATCAACGTCTCCTCGGTAAACGGGCAGAAGGGCGCCTTCGGGCAGACCAACTACTCGGCGGCCAAGGCCGGAATGCATGGTTTCACCAAGGCCCTGGCGCTGGAAGTGGCGAAGGCCGGGGTGACGGTCAACACGATTTCGCCGGGCTACATCGGCACCAAGATGGTGATGGCGATTCCGCAGGAAATCCTCGATACGAAGATCCTGCCGCAGATTCCCGTTTCCCGTCTGGGCAAGCCGGAGGAGATCGCCGGACTGGTCGCCTACCTCGCTTCGGACGAGGCGGCTTTCGTCACCGGTGCCAACATTTCGATCAACGGCGGCCAGCACATGTACTGAGCGTCCGCCGCAGGGAGCAGTCTTTATCAACAGCAGCAGAGGAAACAAAAAATGACGCAAAGAGTCGCACTCGTCACCGGTGCCATGGGTGGCCTCGGTACCGCCATCTGTCAGGAGCTGGCGAAGGCCGGCCACAAGGTCGTTGCCGCCTATCACCCGCAGTTCGACAACAAGGACGAATGGCTGAAGGAACAGGAAGCCGCCGGCTTCAAGGACTTCGTCTGCGTCGCTGGCGACGTCGCCGACCTCGCCTCCGTTCAGACCATGGTTGCCGAAGCCGAAGCCAAGGCCGGCCCGATCGACATCCTGGTGAACAACGCCGGCATCACCCGCGACAAGATGTTCGCCAAGATGGAAAAGGACCAGTGGGATGCCGTCATCGCCACCAACCTGACCAGCCTGTTCAACCTGACCAAGCAGGTTTCCGCCAAGATGGCCGAGCGCGGCTGGGGCCGCATCATCAACATCTCGTCGGTCAATGGCGTCAAGGGCCAGGCCGGCCAGACCAACTACTCGGCGGCCAAGGCCGGCGTCATCGGCTTCACCAAGGCGCTGGCGCAGGAACTCGCGGCCAAGGGCGTCACCGTGAACGCCATCGCCCCGGGCTACGTCGCCACCAAGATGGTGATGGCCATCCGTGAGGACATCCTCAAGGGCATCGTCGACTCCGTGCCGATGAAGCGCCTGGCCAAGCCGGAAGAGATCGGCTTCGCCTGCGCCTTCCTCGCTTCCGAGTTGTCCGGTTTCACCACCGGCGCCACGCTCAACATCAACGGCGGCCTGCACTACCAGTAATCGCCGGCAGGACGAGGGCGGCTCCGGCAACGGGGCCGCCCATTTTTCCGTAGCACGATCATTGCAATACAGCACCCCGAAGCGCCGCACGGCCTCCGGGCCGGAAGCACTTTCGGAGGAGAAGTTTTGATGCCGGATCAGCCGCGACTCATCAAGAAATACCCGAACCGCCGTCTTTACGATACGAAGACCAGCGCCTACATCACGCTGACCGACGTCAAGGACCTCGTTCTGGCCTTCGAGAACTTCAAGGTGGTCGACGCCAAGAGCGGCGAGGATCTGACGCGCAGCATCCTGCTGCAGATCATCCTCGAAGAGGAAACCGGCGGTATGCCGCTCTTCACCACGGAACTGCTGGCGCAGATGATCCGCTTCTACGGCCACGCCATGCAGGGAATGCTCGGCAAATATCTGGAAAACAACATCAAGGCCTTCGTCGATGTCCAGGCCAAGATGCAGGAGCAGTCGCGCACGCTCTACGGCGGTGCCGACAACAGCCAGATGCAGAGCGACCTGTGGGCGCAGTTCCTGAATTTCCAGGGGCCGGCGATGCAGCAGATGATGTCCGCCTACATGGATCAGAGCAAGAAGATGGTGCAGCAGATGCAGGAGCAGCTGCAGAGCCAGACGCGCAACATGTTCGTCACTTTCCCGTATCCGGGTGCGGCCGACGGAAAGAAGGCCGAGGGCGGGACGAAGTAAGCGCGGTCAACGGCAGCGGCGCTGCCTGCGCCGCAGCGGGAAATTCATGAACACAGAAAAGAAAGTACCAACCGTCGGCTTCGTCAGCCTCGGCTGCCCGAAGGCGACCGCCGACTCCGAACAGATCCTGACCCGGCTGCGCGCCGAGGGCTACCTGATTTCCGGCAGCTACGAGGGCGCCGATCTGGTCGTGGTCAACACCTGCGGCTTCATCGACGCCGCTGTCGAGGAGTCGCTCGACGCCATCGGCGAGGCCCTCGACGAGAACGGCAAGGTCATCGTCACCGGCTGCCTCGGCGCCAGGGACGCGGTGATCCGCGACGTGCACCCGTCGGTACTGGCGATCACCGGCCCGCACGCCACCGACGAGGTGATGCAGCACGTGCACCGCCACCTGCCGCAGCCGCACGACCCGTTCACCAGTCTGGTGCCGCCGCAGGGCGTCCGGCTGACGCCGCAGCATTACGCCTACATCAAGATTTCCGAAGGCTGCAACCACAGCTGCACCTTCTGCATCATCCCGTCGATGCGCGGCCCACTGGTCTCGCGCCCGATCGGCGACGTGCTGCAGGAGGCGAAGAACCTCGCCGAAGCCGGCGTCAAGGAAATCCTGGTGATCTCGCAGGACACCTCGGCCTACGGCCTCGACCTCAAGTACCGCATGGGCTTCTGGGGCGGCCGCCCGGTCAAGACGCGACTGAAGGAGCTGTGC
This sequence comes from Azospira sp., assembly GCA_034002385.1. Taxonomy (GTDB): domain Bacteria; phylum Pseudomonadota; class Gammaproteobacteria; order Burkholderiales; family Rhodocyclaceae; genus Proximibacter. The sequence continues at coordinate 3,105 of JAVFAT010000217.1, forward strand.
GAGGCGCTGGCCGAGTTCGGCATCTGGGTGCGCCTGCACTACGTCTATCCGTACCCCAGCGTCGACGAGCTGGTGCCGCTGATGGCCGAGGGCAAGATCCTGCCGTACCTCGACGTTCCCTTCCAGCACGCCAGCCCGCGCGTGCTGAAGGCGATGAAGCGGCCGGCCTCGGCCGAGAACAACCTGGAGCGGATCAAGGCCTGGCGCAGCATCTGCCCGGAGATCACCATCCGCTCGACCTTCATCGCCGGCTTCCCGGGCGAGACCGAGGCCGAGTTCGAGGAACTGCTTGGCTTCCTCGAAGAGGTGAAGCTCGACCGCGTCGGCTGCTTTGCCTATTCGCCGGTCGATGGCGCAGTCGCCAATACGCTCGCCGAGGCGATCCCGCAGGAAGTGCGCGAGGAACGCCAGCGCCAGCTGATGGAACTGCAGGAAGACATCTCCGCCGAATTGATGGCGGCGAAAATCGGCCGCGAGATCGAGGTACT
>JAVFAT010000218.1:0-3585 GCA_034002385.1 Azospira sp.
GATCGGCGAGACGGTCAATGCCGCAATGGAGTCCCTGCCCGAGGAGCTGCGCACGGCCATCGTGCTGCGCGAGATCGAGGGGATGAGCTATGAGGAAATCTCGCAGATCATGAATTGCCCCATCGGTACCGTCCGTTCGCGCATCTTCCGGGCGCGCGAGGCCGTCGCCGCCAGGCTGCGGCCGCTGCTCGACGTTTCACCGGATCGCCGCTGGTAGCGGCGACATTCCTGCATCCATATACGATCAACGACCTGCATGAGTGAGACACGAGGCGTCGTCACCGCCATCGACGGCGATTATGCGATGGTGGAAACCACCGAAGAAAAAGGCTGCGGCCGTTGCAATGAGAGCGGCGGCTGCGGCGGCGTGCGCGTCAGCCAGATGCTGTGTTCGACGCCGCGCCGGTGGCGGGTGCTCAATCCGCGCGGCGCCGTCGTTGGCGAGGCGGTGCGCATCGCCGTCGCCGACGGTGCCATCGGCGCCAGCGTGCTCCTGATCTACGTCCAGCCCCTGCTGCTGCTGCTTGTCGGTGCCGCCGCCGGTTCCGCCGCCGTCGGCGAAGCCGGCGCCATCGCCGGTGCCGTTGCCGGCCTCGTCGCCGGCTGGCGCTGGGTGGCCTGGCAGCAGAAGCGTCGGCAGGCCGATCCGCGTTTTCATCCGCATATCGTTTGAACGCAATACCCTCGTTCCGAGTCCATCCACTTCCAGTCTTCAAGGAGGCGTGATCCCATGAAACGATTTTTTTCCGCAGTCTTCCTGCTGTTCCTGAGCTTTTCCACCGTCGCCCAGGTGCACGGCCTGCCCGATTTCACCGAACTGGTCGAGAAACAGGGCGCCGCCGTCGTGAACATCAGCACGACGCAGGTGATCAAGGGGCGCAACATGCAATCGCCGTTCCCCTTCGACGAAGACGATCCGATGTTCGACCTGTTCCGGCGCTTCATGCCACCGCAGGGGCGGAGTGCGCCGCGCGACTTCGAGCACCGCTCGCTCGGTTCCGGCTTCATCCTGAGCAGCGACGGGTACATCCTGACCAACGCGCACGTCGTGGACGGCGCCGACGAGGTCGTCGTCAAACTGACCGACAAGCGCGAATTCCGCGCCAAGGTGATTGGCGCCGACAAGCGCACCGACGTCGCGCTGCTCAAGATCGAGGCCGGCAACCTGCCGACGGTGCGCCTCGGCAGCCCGGAAGCGCTCAAGGTCGGCGAATGGGTGGTGGCCATCGGCTCGCCGTTCGGCTTCGATAACAGCGTCACCGCCGGCATCGTCAGCGCCAAGGGCCGTTCGCTGCCGCAGGAGAACTACGTACCCTTCATTCAGACCGACGTTGCCATCAATCCCGGCAACTCCGGCGGCCCGCTGTTCAACCTGAAGGGCGAGGTGGTCGGCATCAATTCGCAGATCTACAGCCGTTCTGGTGGCTTCATGGGCATCTCCTTCGCCATCCCGATCGATCTGGCGATGGACATCCAGAACCAGCTGAAGGCGCACGGCAAGGTGAGCCGCGGCCGCATGGGCGTGGTCATCCAGGAAGTGACCAAGGAGCTTGCCGAATCCTTCGGCCTTGGCAAGCCGCAGGGCGCGCTGGTGAGCGCGGTCGAGAAGGGCGGGCCGGCGGAAAAGGCCGGCATCGAGCCGGGTGACGTGATCCTCGCGTTCGACGGCAAGGCCATTGCGTCTTCCTCCGATCTACCGCGCATGGTCGGTCTGACGCGACCCGGCACCAAAGCGAAGGTGACGCTGTGGCGCAAGGGCGCGCAGCGCGAGCTGACGTTGCTCGTAGCCGAAATGCCGAGCGAGGAACGGCAGGCTGAAGCCGGCCGGTCGAAGCCGTCCGAGCAGGCCGCGAACCGCCTCGGGCTGGTCGTCTCCGAGCTGACGCCGGAGCAGCGGCGCGAACTGCGCACCGAAGGTGGCCTGCTCATCGAGGACGTTCGCGGCAACGCGGCGCGTGCCGACCTGCGCCCGGGCGACATCGTGCTGGCGCTGATCAGCCGTGGCACGACGACCGAGCTGCGCTCGGCCGCGCAGTTCAACCAGTTGCTCTCCCGCCTCGACAAGGGCGCCAACGTGACCTTGCTGGTGCGTCGCGGCGACATGCAGACCTTCGTCACGATCAGGGGGATCAATGGCGATGGCGGCAAGCGCTGAGATGGCGGGATCGGCGGAAGCAGCGGAAGCAGCGGAACCGGTCGAACTGACCCTGCTGTCGCGCGTCTACTGCCATCTCTGCCACGACATGGAGGCGGCCCTGGCGCCGCTGGCCGGGGAATTCGGCGCTTCCGTGAGCGTAGTGGACGTGGATGCCGACGATGCGCTGGAAGCGCGCTGGGGAGAACTGGTGCCGGTGCTGCTGCACGGCGAGGTCGAACTCTGCCATTACTTCCTCGATGCGGCCAAAGTCCGTGATTATTTGAGCCAAATCCGCTAAAATCTGCGCCTTGTCGCTTATTCCCAAGGGGGCCGAAAGCCCCCTTTTTCGTGCCGCATGGATCACATCCGCAATTTCTCCATCATCGCCCACATCGACCACGGCAAATCGACCCTGGCTGATCGCATCATTCACCTCTGCGGCGGGCTTTCCGACCGCGAAATGGAGGCGCAGGTGCTCGATTCGATGGACATCGAGCGCGAGCGTGGCATCACCATCAAGGCGCAGACCGCCGCCTTGCAGTACAAGGCGAGAAGCGGCAAGGTCTATAACCTGAACCTGATCGACACGCCGGGGCACGTCGATTTCTCCTACGAGGTCAGCCGCTCGCTCTCCGCCTGCGAGGGCGCGCTGCTGGTGGTCGACGCCTCGCAGGGTGTCGAGGCACAGACGGTGGCCAACTGCTACACGGCGATCGAACTGGGCGTCGAAGTGCTGCCGGTGCTGAACAAGATCGATCTGCCGTCGGCCAACCCGGACGCCGCGCGCCAGGAAATCGAGGACGTGATCGGCATCGACGCCACCGACGCCGTGCTCTGCTCGGCGAAGACCGGCCTCGGCGTCGAGGACATCCTGGAAGCGCTCATCGAGCGCATTCCGGCGCCCAAGGGCGATCCGTCGGCGCCCTTGAAGGCGCTGGTCATCGATTCCTGGTTCGACAACTATGTCGGCGTGGTCATGCTGGTGCGCGTCGTCGACGGCACGCTCAAGCCGAAGGACAGAATCCGCCTGATGTCGACCGGCGCCGCGCACCTGTGCGAGCAGGTCGGCGTGTTCACACCCAAGTCGCTGGCGCGCCCGGAACTGAGGGCCGGCGAGGTCGGCTTCATCATCTCCGGCATCAAGGAGCTGGACGCGGCCAAGGTCGGCGACACGGTGACGCTGGCCGACCGGCCGGCGGCCGAGCCGCTGCCGGGCTTCAAGGAAATCAAGTCGCAGGTCTTCGCCGGCCTCTACCCGGTCGAAGCCAACCAGTACGACCAGCTGCGCGAGTCGCTGGAGAAGCTCAAGCTCAACGACGCCTCGCTGCACTACGAGCCGGAAGTCTCGCAGGCGCTCGGCTTCGGCTTCCGCTGCGGCTTCCTCGGCCTGCTGCACATGGAGATCGTGCAGGAACGGCTGGAACGCGAGTTCGACCAGGATCTGATCA
>JAVFAT010000219.1:0-3581 GCA_034002385.1 Azospira sp.
GCTGCGTTCCCTGGCTTCAGAGAGCGTAACGGCAGGGTATTCGCCAAGCGCAAACATGCTGGCCTTGCCATCCAGTGTGAAGCGGTATCGCCAAGCCTTGACTCCGTTGGGCTTGACTTCGAGGTATAGCCCGCGCTGATCATTCAAGCGGTAGAGCTTCTCCTTGGGCTTGGCGTTGCGGCAGTGCGTGTCGGTAAGCATGGTAGCTGACTTCTTGTCATGGTGACAGCTTCACTATACTCATTTATTCGCACGCCATCCAAGGGCTGTACTCACCATCGTACTCAGGGATGCTTTGGCTGCTCGGGAAACGGGAAGCAGCACTATGAAATAATAAAACCGCGCAACTGCGCGGTTTTATTTGGATTTTCATACTTTCCCGGTGTTTCATGAGACATCAGGAAAACGGCTTGGCGACTCAGACGTTGAACAGGAAGTTCAGCACGTCTCCGTCCTTGACCACGTAATCCTTGCCTTCTGCCCGCATCTTGCCGGCTTCCTTGGCGCCCTGCTCGCCGCCGTATTTGACGAAATCGTCGAAGGCGATGGTCTGGGCGCGGATGAAGCCGCGCTCGAAGTCGGTGTGGATGACGCCGGCGGCCTGCGGGGCGGTGTCGCCCTGGTGGATGGTCCAGGCGCGCACTTCCTTCACCCCGGCGGTGAAGTAGGTCTGCAGGCCGAGCAGGTGATAGCCGGCGTGGATCAGACGATCCAGCCCCGGCTCTTCGAGGCCGAGGTCGGCAAGAAAAACCTGCTTCTCTTCGTCGTCGAGGTCGGCGATCTCGGCTTCGATGGCGGCGCAGACGGCGACCACCTCGGCCTTCTCTTCCCGCGCGCGGGCGCGCACGGCGTCGAGCTGCGGGTTGTTCTCGAAGCCGTCTTCGGCAACGTTGGCGGCATAGAGCACCGGCTTCGCCGTGATCAGGCAGAACTGCTTCAGATTGCCCCACTCCTCCTTCGAGAGGTCGAGCGCGCGCACCGGCTTGCCCTGGTCGAGTTGTGCGTAGCACTTGTCGAGCACGGCGACGAGCAACTTCGCTTCCTTGTCGCCGGCGTTGGCCGGCTTGCGGTAGCGGTTCAGGGCCTTCTCGACGGTGGCGAGGTCGGCCAGCGCCAGTTCGGTGTCGATGACCTCGATGTCGCGGATCGGATCGACGTTGCCGGAGACGTGGATCACGTTGTCGTTGGCGAAGCAGCGCACCACATGCACGATGGCATCCGTCTCGCGGATGTTGGCGAGGAACTGGTTGCCCAGGCCCTCGCCCTTAGAGGCCCCGGCGACCAGCCCGGCGATATCGACGAATTCGGTCACCGCCGGCACGACGCGCTGCGGCTTGACGATTTCCGAAAGCTTGTCGAGCCGCCGGTCCGGCACCTCGACGACGCCGACGCTCGGATCGATGGTGCAGAACGGGTAGTTCTCGGCTGCGACGCCGGCCTTGGTCAGGGCGTTGAAAAGGGTGGACTTGCCGACGTTGGGCAGGCCGACGATGCCGCATTTCATGCTCATGGGGAATTCCTCTCGGGAAGGCGCGGAGTGCCCCGGGTACGCCTGCTTCGCCCGGGGGGCGGAAGCGGGCGCGCTTTCCGGGTCGCGCTCATGTCGTTTTGCCGTGCAGCTGCTGCTGCGCGGCGGCGTAATCGCCTGCGGCCAGCTTCGGCCAGGCGAGAAGGCAGCGGTCGATGGCGCGGTCGATCGCCTCGCGCTCGTCGGGGCGCGGCCGGTGCAGCACGAAGTCGGCGACTTCCTGCGCCAGGTTCTTGTTGCGCGGATGACCGATGCCGAGGCGCAGCCGCCAGAAATCGGGCGTCCCGAACTGCGACTGGATGTCCTTGATGCCGTTGTGCCCGCCGGCACCGCCGCCCTGCTTGACGCGGATGCCGCCCGGCGGCAGGTCGAGCTCGTCGTGCACGACGAGCACCTCGTCCGGCGCAACCTTGTAGAAGCGCGCCAGTGCCGCCACCGACTGTCCGGAACGGTTCATGTAGGTCGCCGGCAGGAGCAACCAGACATCGCCGGCGCGGGCGGCCAGCCCGAAGAACTTCGTCTGCGGCGCGAGCGAAACCTTCAGCTCGCGCGCCAGGCGGTCGACGAACCAGGCCCCGGCGTTGTGCCGGGTGTCCTCGTATTCGGCGCCGGGGTTGCCGAGGCCGACGATCAGGCGGGGAGCGGTCATCGTGCGCAGGCGGAAGGGAACGAAGGCGAAACAGGAAAACGAAAAGCCGCCGCAGGCCTCTCGGCCGGGCGGCGGCTGATCTTCACGCGCAGACGGCTCAGGCGGCCGGCGCTTCCGCGTCGCCACCGCCGCCCTTCTTGGCGATGATGGAGACGAGAACCGGGTTGGTGTCCTGGCCGTGAGCAAGCACGGAAACGCCCTTGGGCAGCGTCAGATCCTTGACGTGGATCGACTGGCCGACCTTCAGTTCCTTCAGGTCGACTTCGATAAATTCCGGCAGGTTGGCCGGCAGGCAGGTCACGTCGAGTTCGTTCAGCGCGTGCGAGACAAGGCCGCCGGAGAGCTTGACGCCCGGGGCGATGTCGGCGTTGATGAAGTGCAGCGGCACCTTCTGGTGCAGCTTCTGCTTCGGATCGACGCGGTGGAAATCGACGTGCAGGACGATCGGCTTGTACGGGTGCATCTGGCTGTCGCGCAGCAGCACCGGCTCCTTCTTGCCGTCGATGTCGAGCGTCAGCACGGAGGCGTGGAAAGCCTCCTTGCGCAGGTTGAGCAGCATGGTGTTGTGGTCGAGTTCGATCGCCTGGGCGGCTTCGCCGCCACCATAGACGACGGCCGGAACACGGCCAGCGCGACGCAGGCGGCGGCTCGCTCCGGAACCCTGATCAGTGCGCTTTTTTGCAGTCAGTTCGAATTGCATGGTTGTTGCTCCTGGGTACTGCGTTGAAAACCCCCGCCCCGCGACCAGGCCGGGGGATGAAAGATCATTCGATGAACAGCGAGGAAACCGATTCTTCGTTGCTGATACGGCGGATCGTCTCGGCCAGCAGGTCGGCCACCGAAAGCTGGCGGACGCGCGAGCAGCCGAGCGCCTCCGGCGCCAGCGGAATGGTGTCGGTAACGACCAGTTCGTCGAGCTGCGAGTCGCGCAGACGCGCGATGGCGCCGCCGGAAAGCACGGGGTGCGTGCAGTAGGCGAGCACCTTCACGGCCCCGCTCTCCTTGAGCGCGGCGGCGGCCTTGCACAGCGTGCCGGCGGTATCAACGATGTCGTCCATGATGACGCAGGTACGGCCATCGACCTCACCGATGATGTTCATCACCTCGGCGACATTGGCCTTCGGGCGGCGTTTGTCGATGATCGCCAGATCGCATTCGAGGCGCTTGGCCAGCGAACGGGCGCGGACGACGCCGCCGTGGTCGGGCGAGACGACCATCAGGTTCTCGTGGTTCTGCTTCTGGATGTCTTCGAGCAGGATCGGCAGCGCGTAGATGTTGTCGTCCGGAATGTCGAAAAAGCCCTGGATCTGCTCGGCGTGGAGATCCATCGTCAGCACGCGGTCGACGCCAGCGGCGGCGAGCATGTTGGCGACGAGCTTGGCGGCGATGGGCACGCGCGAGGAA
>JAVFAT010000220.1:0-3558 GCA_034002385.1 Azospira sp.
GCCGAACAGCTGCTGATCGACGCCGGCGTTGTCGACCGGGGCGACCTGATCGTCCTCACCATCGGCGAGCCGATCGGTACGCCGGGCGGCACCAACACGCTGAAGATCGTCCGCGTCGGCGAGCACCTGCCGCCACGGCCGTAAACCAGCACCGCGATACCGCCATGCCGATCGCCGACTCCCCGCGCAGCGCCTGGCAGCTTTTCCTGCTGGTCGCCGCCATCGTTCTCGCGCTGGCCTGGGCGATCGCCATCGGGCACGTCATCGAGACGCGCGAGCAGACCGACAGCGAAGCGCGCCGGCACACGCAGGCGATGGCCGGTGCGCATGCCCGGCAGGCGGAACTGACGGTCGCCGTCGCCGAGGAGGCCCTGCACCACCTGCGCACGACCTTCGCCAGGGAAGGCCTCGCCGCCTTCCGCCATGAGGCCGAGCGCATCGCTTCCAGTAGCGCCGGCGGGCCGATCGACCGCATTGCCCTGGTCGATGCACGGGGCATGATGCAGGCGAACGTCGGCCGCGCGTCGGGCACCCTCGCCGACCTCTCCGATCGTGATTACTTCCGCGACCTCCGGCTCCGGAACGAGGATGTGCTGCACGTCAGCGACCCCTTGCGCGGGCGCATCACCGGGCAATGGGTGATCTTCTTTTCGCGGCCGCTGTTCGAAGACGGCCGCTTTGCCGGCATCATCCAGGCCGGTATGCCGGCCGCCCGCCTGGGCGATCTCTTCAATACCGTCAACCGCGAATACGAAACGGTGATGCTGCTCTCGCCGGGCGAGCGCATCATTGCCCGTACCGGTGGCGAGGAATCCGTCGGCCGTCTCATCGACCTGCCCGACGACGGCAGCGGCACGCCCTTCCTTTACCGCGATCCGCTCGACGGCCGGCAGCAGCTCGTCGCCGTACACCAGGTCGACAACAGCGGAATGAAGCTTGTCGTCGCCGCCGACATGCAGACGATCAACGATGAAGTCGATGCGCACGCGCGCGTTGCCTTCCTGCCGGCGGTGCTGCTCACGCTGCTGCTGCTTCCCGCCAGCCTGTTCATCCGCCGGGCAAGCCGCAGCCAGCACGAGGCGCACGAGGCGCTGCGGGCGGAAACGGAACGCTCGCGCACGGTTTTCGAGACAATGGGTACCGGCATCCTGCTGCTCGATGCCGGCGGCCGCGTCGATTTCGCCAACGCGGAGGCCGGCGCCTGGTTGCCGGAAGCGCGTGGCCGACGTTTCTCCGACTGCGTGCGCAGCGCCGGTTTCTCGTTCGTCACCGAGAGCGGGCATCCGTTCGTCGTCGACGACCCCATCGACCAGCTCTGCCTGAAGGCCGGGCAGGACGTCGACGATGCCTGGCTGCGTCGCCGGGAAGAAACCGGCGACCTCTGGCTGGCGCTCAAGGCCCGCGCGCTGCTCGATGCCGACGGTGCCGCGCACGGTGCCACGCTGACGCTCTCCGACCGCAGCGAGGAGCACGAGCGGCTCACCGAATCGGCGCTGATGGCGGGCATCATCGAGGGAATGCAGGAATCGGTGATGATCACCGATGCGCGCGGCCGCATCCTGCGCGTGAATCCCGCCTTCAGCCAGCTCACCGGCATCGCTGCCGCCGACGCGCTCGGGCGCACGCCGGCCATCCTCCGCTCCGCGCGCCACGACGACGCTTTCTTCACCGCCATCCGGAACTGCCTCCACGACACCGGCGGCTGGTCCGGGCGTGTCTGGAACCAGCGGCCCTCGGGCGAGGAATACTGCGTCTGGCACAACATCACCTCGGTGCGCGACGTCCACGGGCACATCGCCCGCTTCATCACCACCAGCCGTGACATCACCGAACAGCAGGCGCGCGAGGGCGAACTCTGGCAGCGGGCCAACTTCGATCCGCTCACCGGGCTGGCCAATCGCGCCCGTTTTTCCGACCGGCTGGCGCTGGCACTGACCAACGCGCAGCGCGACGGGCAGCACTTCACCGTCTGCTACCTCGACCTCGACCGCTTCAAGCCGGTGAACGACACCCTTGGCCATGCCGCCGGCGACGTCCTGCTGCGCCAGGTGGCACAGCGGATGCTCGCGGTGCTGCGCGAGGAGGACACGCTGGCGCGCATCGGCGGCGACGAATTCGCGCTGCTGCTGCGCACGCGCACCGCCGAGGACGCGGCGCGCGTCGCCGCCAAGATCATCGAACTCGTCAACATCCCCTTCGAACTGCCGGGAGGCACGGCCAGTGTCGGCATCAGCATCGGCATCGCCTCCTTCCCGAAGGACGGCTGCGATGCGGCGGCACTCGGCGATGCCGCCGACCGGGCGCTCTACGCAGCCAAGGATGGCGGCCGCAACTGCTGGCGTTTTGCCGGGCAGGACGATCCGCCCGCGGACTGCTAGAATTCGCCCCGGAACCGGCCATTCGAAGCCGGAAGGAACCGGCACCGCATCCTGGCCGGAGGGGATGTTCAGATGGACGATACCGTAGCCGCCGCGGCCATTCCGGCGCAGGCCGATCACCGCTTCGCCGCCGTCGCGCGCGACGCGGTGTGCCGGCCCATCCTTTCCCGCCGCGCCGCGCGCCGGCAACGCCTGCCCGACCGGATCCCCGGCGGGGCGCCGACCCGCCCGCCTTCCGCCGCGCATCCCGCCACGCATCCCGCCACGTATTCCGCCACGTATTCCGCCGCGTCTTCCGCATTCCCGGCAGCCGCGCATTGCGCCTCCATTCCGGCGGTTCAGCCGGGCGGCGCAGAAAACACCCCGACCAGGCATCTCACGACAAGGAATCCACAATGAGCAATTTCCCTTCCCCGATGCCGCCGTCGGTTGACATGGCCACCTTCCTGGCCTCGTCGGCGCACGACATGAAAAATTCGATCAGCCTGCTGATCCGCGGCCTCGACGGCATTCTCGGCTCGGACGACGCCAAGCACCTTGCCGTCTACAACGACCTGGCGCAGATGACCTACGAGGCGAAACGGGTCAATGGCAACCTGATCCAGTTGCTCACCCTCTACAAGATCGGCCAGAACATCTACCCCTTCGACCCACAGCCGGTGGCTCTCGGCGAATTCATCGATCTGATCTCGGCGCAGAGCGCGGCGCTGCTCAGGTCGCAGGGCGTCACCCTCGAACACGATTGCGAACCCGAACTCTACTGGGATTTCGACGAGGATCTGGTTGCCGGCGTCATCGGCAACGCCTTCAACAACGCCATCCACTATACGCGCGACCGCATCTGCCTCTCCGCCGCGCAGGTCGACGGCGGCCTCGAACTGCGCATAGAAGACAACGGCGGCGGCTATCCGCGACACATGCTCGAACAGTGCGCCGACGGAATGCGCGGCGTCGACTTCGCTGACGGCAGCACCGGCCTCGGCCTCTACTTCTCGGCCATCGTCGCGCGGATGCACCGCCATCGCGCAGATTGCGGCCAGATCCGCCTGGAAAACGGCGGCGCGCTCGGCGGCGGCTGCTTCATCCTGCGTCTTCCCTGAAACCATTTCGACGAGCACCGACATGTCCCAACAAAACGACATCAACCTGGAAGCCGATTTCTCGACGCGCAGCTTCCTCA
>JAVFAT010000221.1:0-3546 GCA_034002385.1 Azospira sp.
ACCACCGAACTTCTTCGACAGCACCGTCGTGATCGCCGCCGTCAGCGTCGTCTTGCCGTGGTCAACGTGACCGATCGTCCCTACGTTTACGTGCGGCTTCGTGCGTTCGAACTTTTCCTTGGCCATTTCTTTATCCTCAGCTAATTCAAAAAATACCGGTTACTTCTTGTTGATGACGGCTTCGGCGACGTTCTTCGGCGCCTCGGCGTATTGCTTGAATTCCATCGAGTACGTGGCGCGACCCTGGGTCAGGGAGCGCAGCTGCGTGGCGTAGCCGAACATCTCGGCCAGCGGCACCTCGGCCTTGATCTCCTTCATGCCGCCAGGCAGGTCGTCCATGCCCTGCACCATGCCACGACGGCCGGAGAGGTCACCCATGACGTTGCCCATGTAGTCTTCGGGCGTCTCGACGACGACAGCCATCATCGGTTCGAGCAGCGTCGGGCTGGCCTTCTTCATGCCTTCCTTGAAAGCCATCGAGGCAGCCATGCGGAAGGCGTTCTCGTTCGAGTCGACGTCGTGGTACGAACCGTCGAACAGCGTAAACTTGACGTCCACCACCGGGAAGCCGGCGAGCACGCCACTGGTGACCGCATCCTGCAAACCCTTGTCGACCGCCGGAATGTACTCGCGCGGCACGGTGCCACCCTTGATCGCATCGACGAACTCGTAGCCCTTGCCCGCCTCGTTCGGCTCGATCTTGAGCCAGACGTGACCGTACTGGCCGCGGCCGCCGGACTGCTTGACGAACTTGCCTTCCTGTTCGACGGCTTTCTTGATGCACTCGCGGTAGGCGACCTGCGGCGCGCCGACGTTGGCTTCGACGCTGAATTCGCGCTTCATGCGGTCGACGATGATCTCGAGGTGCAGTTCGCCCATGCCGGAGATGATGGTCTGGCCGGACTCCTCGTCGGTACGCACGCGGAAGGACGGATCCTCTGCTGCCAGACGGTTGAGCGCAATGCCCATCTTCTCCTGGTCGGCCTTGGTCTTCGGCTCGACGGCGACGTGGATCACCGGCTCCGGGAATTCCATGCGCTCGAGGATGATCGGCGCGTCCGGATCGCACAGCGTCTCACCGGTCGTCACTTCCTTGAGGCCGACGCAGGCGGCGATGTCGCCAGCGAGAACTTCCTTGATCTCCTCGCGGTTGTTGGCGTGCATCTGAAGGATGCGGCCAATGCGCTCCTTCTTGCCCTTGATCGAGTTGAGCACGCTGTCACCGGACTTCAGCACGCCCGAGTAGACGCGGATGAAGGTCAACTGACCAACATACGGGTCGGTCATCAGCTTGAAGGCGAGCGCGGAGAACTTGGCGGCATCGTCGGCAACGCGCGTGACCTTTTCGCCGTTGTCCTTCTCGCCCTCGACCGGCGGAATGTCAACCGGCGACGGCAGCAGCTGGATGACGGCGTCGAGCATGCGCTGCACGCCCTTGTTCTTGAAGGCGGTACCGCACAGCATCGGCTGGATTTCGCAGGCGATGGTGCGCTGGCGCAAACCCTTGATGATGTCGGCTTCCGGCAACTCACCGTTTTCGAGGTACTGGTTCATCAGTTCCTCGGAGGCCTCGGCGGCAGCTTCGACCATCTGCTCGCGCCAGGTCTGCGCAGTCTCGACGAGATCGGCCGGGATGTCCTTGTATTCGAACTTCATGCCCTGGGAGGCTTCGTCCCAGATGATCGCCTTCATCTTGATGAGGTCGACGACACCGGCAAAGGTGTCCTCGGCGCCAATCGGCAGCACGATGGGCACGGGGTTGGCCTTCAGGCGCGTCCTCATCTGCTCGACGACCTTGAAGAAATTCGCGCCGGAGCGGTCCATCTTGTTCACGAAGGCAAGACGCGGCACCTTGTACTTGGTCGCCTGGCGCCACACCGTTTCGGACTGCGGCTGCACGCCGCCGACCGCGCAATACACCATGCAGGCGCCGTCAAGGACGCGCATCGAACGCTCGACCTCGATGGTGAAGTCGACGTGCCCCGGCGTATCGATGATGTTGAAGCGGTGCTCCGGAAACTGCAGGTCCATGCCCTTCCAGAAGCAGGTCGTCGCCGCCGAGGTGATGGTGATGCCACGCTCCTGCTCCTGCTCCATCCAGTCCATGGTGGCAGCGCCGTCATGAACCTCGCCAACCTTGTGATTGACGCCGGTGTAGAAGAGGATGCGCTCGGTCGTGGTGGTCTTGCCGGCGTCGATGTGCGCGCTGATGCCGATGTTGCGGTAGCGCTCGATAGGAGTTTTGCGTGCCACGGTATTTGCCTTCGTATTTAAAGAACGAAAATCGCCGGCCTGGCCGGCGAATCTGCTATGAGGATCGTCAGAAACGGAAGTGGGCGAACGCCTTGTTGGCTTCGGCCATGCGGTGAACTTCGTCGCGCTTCTTCACCGCGCCGCCACGGTTCTCGGCCGCTTCCATCAGCTCGGCCGCCAAGCGCAGACCCATGGTCTTCTCGGAGCGACGGCGCGCGGTCTCGCGCAGCCAGCGCATGGCCAGCGCGGCACGACGGGCAGGACGAACCTCGACCGGTACCTGATAGTTGGCACCACCGACACGACGGGACTTGACCTCGACCATCGGCTTGACGTTGTTCATGGCCGCGGAAAACACTTCCAGCGGGTCCTTGCCGCTCTTCGAGACGATCTGCTCGAAGGCGCCATAGACGATACGCTCGGCGACAGACTTCTTGCCGCTCTGCATGATGGCGTTGACAAACTTGGAGACATCGACCGAACCGAATTTCGGATCGGGCAGGATATCGCGCTTCGGTACTTCACGACGACGGGGCATAACAACCTCTCTGGTTCACGATTCAGTTGAAAGGCAAAAGCCTTTCCCGGCCGCCTACTGGAAAAATTCCTGGGCGGCCACTTACTCAGGCAGCAGTTACGCTGCCTTCGGACGCTTGGCGCCGTACTTCGAGCGCGCCTGCTTGCGATCCTTGACGCCCTGGGTGTCGAGCGAGCCACGCACGGTGTGGTAGCGAACACCCGGCAAATCCTTGACACGACCGCCGCGGAGCAGGACAACCGAGTGCTCCTGGAGGTTGTGGCCTTCACCGCCGATGTACGAGATGACCTCGAAACCGTTCGTCAGACGCACCTTGCAGACCTTGCGCAGCGCGGAGTTCGGCTTCTTCGGGGTGGTGGTGTAGACGCGGGTGCAAACGCCGCGCTTCTGCGGGCAACGCTCCAGCGCGGGAACCTTGCTCTTGGTGATCTCGGCCTTGCGGCCTTGACGCACGAGTTGGTTGATGGTCGGCATGTCGAATGTCCCAAATGCTTGCGCGGCCGACTGGATGCCGGCACATCGCAAAACCGGAGCAGACCCAGCAGCCCCGGCAAATTTGTTATTTAAAACAAAGGCTTTGGTTAGCCTCTGCTGAGAAAGACCCGAGATTTTATGGTTGATCAAGTCCCAAGTCAACCCGTGGTTTCCGGGCAAGGCCCGGAAACCACTGTGTTTCAGGCGTCCGGCTGCGACGTTTCCTCTCCGGCCGCGACTTCCTCGCCTTCGACGATCGGGCGGTCGAAGGCGATGTCCTC
>JAVFAT010000222.1:0-3536 GCA_034002385.1 Azospira sp.
CGCCGTGCACGTGGCCGTCGATGGAGATGCCATTGTCGTCGTAGAAGGCGATCAGCTTGCCCAGGCCGAGCGTGCCGGCGAGCGAACTGGCCTCGTGCGAGACGCCTTCCATCAGGCAGCCGTCGCCGAGGAAGGCGTAGGTGCGGTGATTGACGATCTCGTGGCCCGGCTTGTTGAAGTGGCCGGCCAGCACCTTCTCGGCGATGGCCATGCCGACGGCGTTGGTGATGCCCTGGCCGAGCGGGCCGGTGGTCGTCTCGATGCCCGGTGTGTGGCCGACTTCCGGGTGGCCGGCGGTGCGCGAGCCGAACTGGCGGAAGTTCTTCAGGTCGTCGATCGACAGGTCGTAGCCGGTCAGGTGCAGCAGCGCGTAGATCAGCATCGAGCCGTGGCCGTTCGAGAGCACGAAGCGGTCGCGGTCGGCCCACTGCGGGTTGGCCGGGTTGTGCTTGAGGTTGCGGCGCCACAGCACTTCGGCGATTTCGGCCATGCCCATCGGCGCGCCGGGGTGGCCGGAGTTGGCCTTCTGCACGGCGTCCATGGCAAGCGCGCGGATGGCGCCGGTGATCGGGGTGAAGTTGATGCGGGCGGGAGTGCTGGAGGACGCGGACACGATGGTTTGCCGGGAAACTGAAGAGGCGAAATTATCCGCCAAAACATGGCCCTTTGCCAGTCGCGGGGGCGCTTCGGCACTGTCGCCGGGCTGGATTCCCCGGCCGCGAACGGCGAAAATGCGCGCCTGTCCGACTCCGCGGCCGGCCCGTTCTGCGGCTGCCGCCCCAAGCCATGCTGCGACTCACCGAACTCCGTCTGCCGATTGATCACCCGCCCGAGGCGCTGCCGGCGGCGATTGCGCGCCGCCTGGGCGTGACGCCGGGGGAGATCGTCGATTTTTCCGTGTTCAAGCGCGGCCACGATGCGCGCAAGCCGGAGCGGCTCGCCTTGATCTACACCGTCGATGTGGCGCTGGCGAGCGAAACGGCCGAGGCTGCGGTGCTGAAGCGGCTGGCGCGCGACCGCAACGTCGGCCAGGCGCCGGATACCGCCTACCGCTTCGTCGCGCAGGCGCCGGCAAACCTGAAGTCGCGGCCGCTCGTCGTCGGCTTCGGCCCCTGCGGCATCTTCGCGGCGCTGCTGCTGGCGCAGATGGGTTTCCGACCGATCGTGCTCGAACGCGGCAAGGCGGTGCGCGAGCGCACGCAGGACACCTGGGGGCTGTGGCGCAAGCACGTGCTCGACCCGGAATCGAACGTGCAGTTCGGCGAAGGCGGCGCCGGCACTTTTTCCGACGGCAAGCTCTACAGCCAGATCAAGGACCCGCGCTTCCTCGGCCGCAAGGTCATGGCCGAGTTCGTCGCGGCCGGTGCGCCGGAGGAAATCCTCTACGTGTCGAAGCCGCACATCGGCACCTTCCGGCTGGTCAGCATGGTCGAGCGGATGCGCGCGACCATCGTTGCCCTGGGCGGCGAAATCCGTTTCGGGCAGCGGGTGGTCGGGCTGGAGATCGCCGCAGAGAGCCAGGCCGAAGGCGCGGACGGCGGTGCCGGCGAAGTGCGCCGCGGCCGCGTGTGCGGTGTGCGCCTGGCAAGCGGTGACTGCATCGCTGCCGACCATGTCGTGCTGGCGCTCGGGCACAGCGCACGCGACACCTTCGAAGCGCTCCACGCGCAGGGCGTGTTCATGGAACCGAAGCCGTTCTCGGTCGGCTTCCGCATCGAGCATCCGCAGTCGCTGATCGACCGGGCGCGCTTCGGGCCGCAGGCCGGCAACCCGTTGCTTGGCGCTGCCGACTACAAGCTGGTGCACCACGCGACGAACGGCCGCGCCGTCTACAGCTTCTGCATGTGCCCCGGCGGCACGGTGGTGGCGGCGACCTCGGAGCCGGGCTGCGTCGTCACCAACGGCATGAGCCAGTATTCGCGCAACGAGCGCAACGCCAACGCCGGCATCGTCGTAAACGTCGATCCGGCGGATTACGGCGGTTCGGCCGCGAACCCGCTGGCCGGCATCGCCTTCCAGCGCGAGCTGGAGGCGCGCGCCTTCGAACTCGGCGGCGGCAACTACAATGCGCCGGCGCAGCTGGTCGGCGACTTCCTCGCCTGCCGGCCATCCACGGCGCTCGGCTCGGTCACGCCTTCGTACCAGCCAGGCGTCAAACCGACCGACCTGTCGACGGCGCTGCCGGCCTATGCCATCGAAGCCCTGCGCGAGGCCTTGCCGGCCTTCGGGCGGCAGATCCGGGGCTTCGACATGAGCGACGCGGTGCTTACCGGCGTCGAGACGCGCACGTCCTCGCCGGTGCGCATCGCGCGCGGCGAGGATTTCCAGAGTGTGAACGTCGCCGGGCTGTACCCCGCCGGCGAGGGCGCCGGCTACGCTGGCGGCATTCTCTCGGCCGGCGTGGACGGGATCAAGGTTGCCGAGGCCGTGGCGCGCGACATCGTCGCTGCAACCGCTGCAACCGCTGTCGACGCCTAGCGGCCCGAGTCCAGTCCGCTCGCCCGCGCGTCCTCGGCATCGACGCAGACGTATTGCGTCGTGCACCGTTCCAGCGAGCAGGCGCGCTCGCCGCGCACCGCTACCCGCTTCTCTTCGCTGCACAGGGTCACTGCGCGCGCCTGGGCACGGGCCGCGCCGTCGTCGGAAAACGGGTGCGCGATGGTGTGGTAGGGCGCGTTCAGCCAGCCATCGCTGCTGCGGTAGCTGGTGACCTCGATGTCGCCGCCCGGCAGCAGGGCGGCGCAGCCGGACAACGCAAGGATGGCGGCAAGAGGGAAGGCGAAGGTCCCGAAGGGCTGCGCAAGGCGGGAAGTCGGTTGTTTTTTCATGGCGTTGTTTCCTCTGCGAATGCGTTTACGCGTGTGCGAGCGCCCGCGTCTCCGGGCCTCTGCCGGTGTCAGGGTCTTGATTTTCCCGGTTTCAGCCGCGCGTTCCGGTGCGTATCCTGCGGCCCTGTTCGACCAGTTTCAGGATCAGCGGCGTCAGGATCAGCTGCATGGCCAGCGGCATCCGGCCGCCGGGGACGACGATGGTGTTGGCGCGCGACATGAAGGCGCCGTCGATCATCGCCAGCAGGTACGGAAAGTCGGTGCCGCGCGGGTTGGCGAAGCGGATGACGACGAAGGATTCGTCCGGCGTCGGGATGTCGCGGGCGATGAACGGGTTCGAGGTGTCGACCACCGGTACGCGCTGGAAGTTGATGTGCGTGCGCGAGAACTGCGGTGTCATGTAATGCACGTAGTCGTGCATCCGGCGCAGGATGGTCGTCGTCACCGCCTCGCGTGAATAGCCGCGCATGCTGGTGTCGCGGTGCAGCTTCTGTATCCATTCGAGGTTGACGATGGGCACGACGCCGATGAGCAGGTCGGGGTGGCGTGCGACGTCGACCGTGTCGGTCTGCACGGCGCCGTGCAGACCGTCGTAGAAGAGCAGGTCGGTGCCTTCGGGGATGTCCTCGAAAGCAGTAAAGCCGCCGATCTCGCCGCCGAACATGGCCGCCTCGACCACGTCGCGGTAGTAGCGGCAGAAGCGCCCGT
>JAVFAT010000223.1:0-3528 GCA_034002385.1 Azospira sp.
CGCTCGGCGACCAGGCGAACGATCACCAGCCCCTCGCCGTCCGGCAGCCGCATGTCGGTGAGACACAACTGGTAGCGCTGGGCTTCGAGGCAGGCGCGCGCTTCGGCGACGGAGCCGGCGCAATCGGCGGCCAGCCCCATGCGTGAGAGCGTCAGGTCGAGCAATTCGCGGATGTCCGCTTCGTCGTCCACCACCAGTACGCGGCGCAGTTCTCCGCGTCCCCCGCGTTCATTCCTGCCGGATGTCACGATCCGTTCCTCCCGTGATTAGGAAATGCCCGCCCGGCGCATTGTCGAGCAGTTCGAGGCGCGCGCCATTGGCCGCGCACAGCTCGCGCGCGATATGCAGGCCGAGTCCGGTGCCGCGCGAGTCCGTGGTGAAGAAAGGCTCGAAGATCTGCTCGTGCAGTACTTCCGGGATGCCGTCGCCGTCGTCGATGACGTGCAGTTCGATGCCCCCCCGATTTTCGTGGGCACGGACGAGGATGCTGCCGGTGCGTCGCCGGCAATGGCGCAGCGCGTTGCCGACCAGATTCCACAGCACCCGGTGCAGATGGGAGCGGTCGAAGCGGATGTTCGCGGCGGCGCACTCGAGGGCGAAGAGGTCGTCGGGCAGCGATTCCTTTGCCGTGAATTCTTCGCGGAACTCCGACAGGAAAGTGGCGAGGTCGATCCGCTCGCGGTGTGTCCGGTCGCGCTGGCCGATTTCGAGGATGTCGCGGACGATGCGGTCGAGGCGCTGCGTGTTGTCGCGCACGATGCTCAAGAGGCGCGCCTCGCTGCCGTCCCGCGCCTCCTCCATCAGCAGTTCGCCGGCATGGCTGATCGCCGAGAGCGGGTTGCGAATCTCGTGCGCAATGTTCGCCGTCAGCCGGCCGAGTGCCGCGAGCTTCAGTTCCTGTGCGCGCTGCTGCACGCGCCCCATGTCTTCAAGGAAGATCAGCGCGTCGCTGGCTTCGCCTTCCGTCCGTACGAAGCGCGCCCGCAGGCTTGGTCCGCCGGCAGCCGGCGAGAAGGCTTCCGGCTCGGCCGCGCCGCCCGCCTGCCAGGCGGCGAAGTCGGCGGCAAGCTGCGGCGAGTAGTCGGCGAGCGCCGCGCCTGCCGCGCCCTGCCTGCCGAGCAGGAAGCCGGCGCGCGGATTGTGCTGGTGGACGATGGCGTCGCCGCCGACGACGAGCACGCCGTCCTGCATCTCCTCGATCACCCGCTGGCTGACCAGCATCTGGTTGTGCAGCTGGATACCGCGCTGGCGTGCCAGTTCCTCGTTGGCACGGATGCGGCGGGCAAGCAGCCAGCCGGAAATGGCGGTGGCGAAAAAGCCGAGCGAAAGCAGGCCGGCCTGCAGGAAGTGCGCCTCTTCGAAACCTTCGCCAAGCGCGAAATACGATTCGGACAGAAGCACGGCGAGCGTCGCCGTCGCCGCATAGAACAGCACCAGACGCCCCTGGCCGACGAGGCCGGCACCGGCGAGCGAAACCAGCAGCAGCCAGCCGAAATCGCCGCGCAGGCTGCCGTCGGCATACCTCAGCGCGGACAGGACGCACACGTCGCACCGGACGTGTGCCGACAATTGCAGGATGAAATGCCGCCGGACGCGGCCGAGCGTCAGCACCGAGAGCGTGGTCAGCAGCAGGTAGCCGCCGGTCAGGAAAAGGTGCCAGCGCGCCGGCGGTGCAACGAACATCGCCGATTGCACGGGGGTGCCGGCGGCGGCGGCGAAGAGCAGCGCCGCCAGAATGAAACGGTAGAGATTGAAGTAGCGCAGCGACTTCCAGTAAACGTCCGAAAGCCGGGGGTCGTCCCTGTTCCGGAGCGGCGACATCCGTTCAGCGTTCCCCGCCGCCGTTCCCGGCCTGCCGCCGGTGCGCATCGCAGCAATAGAAGCGGCCGTCGCTTTCGACGCACTCGCTCTTCGGTTGATTGAGGCCGCACAGCGCACAGCCGACCATTGTCTCCGGCAGCCGCGCCGACACCTGCGGCTGTTCGCGTGCGCCGCCGGAATGCAGCTTGCGCCACATCCACCAGACCGCAAAACCGATGACGACGAGAAGAATCAGCTTGCCCATGCCAGCCCCCGAAGGAAGGGCGACAAGGATAGCAGAAGCGGCATGATGGGAGCCGGGTTGCAGGGCAGCGCGACGCCTGACGAAAGCGCGAAAAAAAAACGCCCGGACAGCAACTGTCCGGGCGTTCTCATGAATTTTGGTCGGGGTGAGAGGATTCGAACCTCCGACTCCTGCGTCCCGAACGCAGTACTCTACCAGGCTGAGCTACACCCCGACGGTGCTTCGCGGCTTCAGAAACTTCGGGATACCGCGAAAGCCGATAATTGTAGCAGCGACTCTTTGTACTGTGAAGGGGGTAGCGCGGAAATTGCTGCCGAGGCGAGCGCTGCTTCGGCTTCGGCCGCGCGGCGGGCGCGGTCGAGGGCGCCGCTTTCGCGCACGGCAGCGAGCACCGCCGGGAAGTCGTCGCGGCCGCCCTGCTCGATGGCCTGGCGAACGAGCGCTGCCTGCGCCGGCGAACCGTGCAGCATGACGTGAATCAGCGGCAGCGTCGGCTTGCCTTCGGCGAGGTCGTCGCCGAGGTGCTTGCCGGTGTCTGCTTCGGCGCCCGAATAATCGAGCACGTCGTCGATGATCTGGAAGGCGGTGCCGAGGTGCATTCCGTAGGTGGCCAGTCCCGATTCGATTTCCGGTGAGGCGCCGCCGATGATGGCGCCGATCTGCGCCGCTGCCTCGAAGAGCTTGGCCGTCTTGTAGCGGATGACCTGGAGGTAGCGCGTCTCGTCCACGTCGGCGTCGTGGCAGTTCATCAGCTGCAGCACCTCGCCCTCGGCGATGATGTTGGTGGCGTCCGACAGGACACGCATGATGCGCATGTCGTCGACTGCGACCATCATCTGGAAGGCGCGCGAGTAGAGGAAATCGCCGACGAGCACGCTGGCTGCGTTGCCGAAGAGGGCGTTGGCGGTGTCGCGTCCGCGTCGCAGATCGGACTCGTCGATCACGTCGTCGTGCAGCAGCGTCGCCGTGTGGATGAATTCGATGACCGCTGCCAGTTCGTGGTGGTGGCTGCCGCGATAGCCAAGCGTGCCGGCGGACAGCAGTACCAGTGCCGGCCGCAGTCGCTTGCCTCCGCTCTGGATGATGTATTCGGCGACCTGGCGGACGAGCGCCACGTCGGAGTACAGCCGCTGCCGGATGACGGTGTCGACCGCCTTCATGTCGGGGCCGATCAGGGCGTGCATTGATTCAATAGTCACGGCAGCGGAAGGAGGAAAAAACCGGCGAATCTTAGGCGTCGCCCTCTGCCCCGTCAAGCAAGCGCATTGACCCGCTTCGACCTCAATGGCATATTTCATCAATGCTATTTGGATTTTACGCCCGGCCGGGCAACACGGGGAGAGGCGAATGAAACGGACGCAGAAGGGAGTCACGCTGATCGAGATCGCCATCGTGCTCATCATCATCGGCCTGCTGCTCGGCGGCGTGATGAAGGGGCAGGAGCTGTTCAACGGCGCCAAGGC
>JAVFAT010000224.1:0-3523 GCA_034002385.1 Azospira sp.
GAAGAGCTACGCGCTCAACCGGGCCGGCATGGAGCAGATCATCGCCGGCCTGAAGCGCCTCAGCCTCGCGCACATCCCGGCGCACGGCAATTTCGTCACCTTCAAGGTGGCGGATGCCGCCGGCGTGAACCAGCGCCTGCTCAAGCAGGGCGTCATCGTCCGTCCGATTGGCGGCTATGGCCTGCCCGACTGGCTGCGCGTGACCATCGGCACCGAGGCCGAGAACCTGCGCTTCCTCGAAGCGCTGGATGTGGCGCTGAAGGGGTAAGCCATTAACCGTCGAGAACCAGAATCCGGAAGATTGCGAAAAGCCTCCCCGTGTTTTTCTCCGTGTCTCTGTGGTGAGAGATTTTTCGATGCAGCCTGAGTTCGGAAAAATCGTCGTCTTCGGGGTCGGTCTGATCGGTGGCTCCTTCGCGCTGGCATTGAAGGCCGCCGGGCAGGTCGAGGAAGTGGTCGGTTTCGGCCGCAGCCTCGGTACGCTGAAGCAGGCGCTCGACCTCGGCATCATCGACCGCATCGGTGCCAATCCGGGGCAGGAGGTGGTGGATGCCGACCTCGTGCTGATCGCCACGCCAGTCGGGCAGATGGCCGAAATCATGGCGCGCATCGCGCCTTATCTCGGGCCGGAAACGCTGGTCACCGACGGCGGCAGCACCAAGTCCGACGTCGTTGCCGCGGCGCGCGCTGCTTTCGGCGAAAGGATCTGCCAGTTCGTCCCGGCGCATCCGATTGCCGGCGCCGAGAACAGCGGTGCGGCGGCGGCCAGGGCCGACCTCTACCGCGAACGCAAGGTGGTGCTGACGCCGCTGCCGGAAAACAGTGTGCTCGATGTCGCCCGCGTGCGCTCGGCCTGGGAGTGGTGTGGCGCGCAAATCCATGAACTGACGCCAGCCGGGCACGATCAGGTGTTCGCCGCGGTCAGTCACCTGCCGCATCTCTTGTCGTTCGCGCTGGTGCACGATCTTGCCGTGCGCGAGAACCGCGAGCTGTTCTTCACCTTCGCTGCCTCCGGCTTCCGCGATTTCACGCGCATTGCCGCCAGCCACCCGGAGATGTGGCGCGACATCGCGCTCGCCAACCGTGACGCGCTGCTGCTTGAACTCGACCGTTACCAGGCCCAGTTGACCGAAATGCGCGCCGCTCTCGAAGCGAACGACGGCCATCGCCTGGAAGAAATCTTCGATACCGCCCGCACGGCGAGACGTGCCTGGGCGGAGGGAAACAAGTAAGGATCGGGCACCGGAGGCTGGCAGGTCGTATCCGCCGTCGTCCCGGCGTCTCAACCAACAAAAGGATCTGTCGATGGAATTCCTCGATCTGCCGCCGCTCGTCTCGGCGCGCGGCGTTGTCCGCCTGCCCGGCTCGAAGAGCATCTCCAACCGCGTGCTGCTGCTGTCGGCGCTGGCCGATGGCGTGACCGAAGTCCGCGACCTGCTCGCCTCGGACGACACGGCGCGAATGCTGGAAGCCTTGCAGACGCTGGGCGTCCGGGTCGAGGCGCTGGGCGGCGAGGCTTGGCGGGTTCACGGTTGCGGCGGCGATTTTCCGGTGCGCGAAGCCGACCTCTTCCTCGGCAACGCCGGCACTGCCTTCCGTCCGCTGACCGCCGCGCTGGCGCTGGCCGGCGGCAGCTACCGGCTGTCCGGTGTGCCGCGCATGCACGAGCGGCCGATCGGCGACCTTGTCGACGGCCTGCGCCAACTTGGTGCCGACGTCGCCTATCTCGGCAGCGATGGCTATCCGCCGCTGCAACTCAAACCGGCGCAGATCCGGCCGGGCGGCGTGGTCCGGGTGCGCGGCGACGTTTCCAGCCAGTTCCTCACCGGCCTCTTGATGGCGCTGCCGCTGACCGGCGTCGAGACGACGGTGGACGTCGTCGGCGAGCTGATTTCCAAGCCCTACATCGAGATCACGCTGGCGACGATGGCGCGCTTCGGCGTGAACGTGGTGCGCGATGGCTGGCAGCGCTTCGTCGTGCCGGCCGGCAGCCGCTACCGCTCGCCGGGCACGATCTACGTCGAGGGCGATGCGTCGTCGGCGTCGTATTTCCTGGCGCTGGGCGCCATCGGCGGCGGGCCGGTCCGCGTCGAGGGCGTCGGCCGCGATTCGATCCAGGGCGACGTGCGCTTCGCCGATGCGCTGGCGCAGATGGGCGCGATCATCGACATGGGCGACAACTGGATCGAGGCGAAAGCACCGGCGGGCGGTCTCAAGGGCATCACGCTCGACTGCAACCACATCCCCGATGCAGCGATGACGCTGGCGACAACCGCGCTGTTCGCCGCCGGCCCGACGACACTGACCAACATCGCCTCGTGGCGCGTCAAGGAAACCGACCGCATCGCGGCGATGGCGAAGGAGCTGAGGAAGCTCGGCGCCGAAGTCGAGGAGGGCGCCGACTACATCCGGGTTCTTCCTCCTCACTCCTCACTCCTGTCTCCTTCCGAAGGAATAGACACCTACGACGACCACCGCATCGCCATGTGTTTCTCGCTGGCCGCCTTCGGCACCGCGCTGCGCATCAACGATCCGAAGTGCGTGGCCAAGACCTTCCCCGACTACTTCGAGCGGCTGGCCAGCGTCACCGAGGCCGTGCCGGTGATCGCCATCGACGGTCCGTCGGCTTCCGGCAAGGGCACCGTCGCCGCCCGCGTGGCCGCGGCGCTCGGCTGGCATTACCTCGATTCCGGCGCACTCTACCGTCTGACCGCACTGGCGGCCAGACGGGCCGGTGTTGCCTGGGACGACGAAGCCGGTGTGGCGGCCCTGGCGGCAAGGCTCGATGTCGTCTTCGACGGCGCGTCGATCCGGCTCTCCGGCGAGGAAGTCGGGGAGGCGATCCGCAGTGAGGAAATGGGCATCGGCGCCTCGAAGGTTGCCGCCTTGCCCGCCGTACGTGAGGCATTGCTCTTCCGCCAGCGCCTGTTCCGACGCGCGCCGGGCCTGGTCGGCGACGGCCGCGACATGGGTTCGGTGGTCTTTCCGGACGCGAATACCAAGGTTTTTCTCACGGCAAGTGCCGAGATTCGCGCCGAAAGGCGCTATAAGCAGTTGATCGCAAAAGGGATTGAGGCTACAATTCCGCCGATTTTGCAGGACTTGCGCGAGCGGGACGAACGCGACAGCAATCGTGCCGTGGCGCCTCTCAGGCAAAGCGAAGATGCCGAACTGCTCGACACCTCCGACCTGACCATCGAAACCGCGGTGGCCATGGTTCTGGGCTGGAGCGGCAAGGCGTTGCAGTAACGGCAGGCGAACAGGTCGCCTGCTGCAAGGGTGTCGCAGGGTTCTTTGCTTCCGGGCTCCTTCCTTCTTGTGCGTCGATGCGTTCACCGGTTGACCGGTGCGCCGATGGAACTGGGGAGGAGTCTTTTCCCTTTTATGGGAGACGGGATTCTGCGGCGATCTTTAACTAACTGATTTGCCGCAGCAATGCGGTGCAAGGAAGAAACCATGTCTGCTGTTCCCGCTACCGAAAGCTTTGCCGCCCTCTTCGAAGAAAGCCTTGCGCGCCAGGAAA
>JAVFAT010000225.1:0-3462 GCA_034002385.1 Azospira sp.
GACAGCACCGAGGTGATGAAGACCCTGCGCCGCAAGGCGGGCGTCGCCTACCCGGCGCTGGCGCCGAACCTGAAGGGTTTCGATGCCGCGGTCGAGGCCGGCGCCACCGAAGTGGCGGTCTTCGGCGCCGCCTCCGAAGCCTTTTCGCAGAAGAACATCAACTGCTCGGTGGCCGAGAGCATCAAGCGTTTCGAGCCGGTGGTCTGCGCCGCGCTGGCGCTCGACATGAAGGTGCGCGGCTACGTTTCCTGCGTCGTCGGCTGCCCCTACGAGGGCGCGGTGGCGCCGCAGAAAGTGGCCGAGGTGGCGCTGCGCCTGTTCGAAATGGGCTGCTACGAGGTTTCGCTCGGCGACACCATCGGCGTCGGCAACCCGGTTTCGGTGCAGCGCATGATCGAGGCCTGCGCGCGCCACGTGCCAATGGCCCGGCTCGCCGGCCACTACCACGACACCTACGGCCTGGCCGTCGCCAACGTCTACGCCTCGCTGCAACTCGGAATGCGCGTCTTCGACAGCTCCGTCGCCGGCCTCGGCGGCTGTCCGTATGCGGCCGGCGCCTCGGGGAACGTCGCCACCGAAGACGTCGTTTACCTGCTCGACGGGCTGGGCATCGAAACCGGCATCGACATGGACAGGCTGCTCGACGCCGGCCAGTTCATCCTCGGCCACCTCGGTCGCGCGCCGGTCTCGAAGGCGGCGCGCGCGCTGCTGGCGAAGCGGGCCGCCGCGTGCCAGTGAACGCCGCGGGCGCCGTCGCCTCGCCCTGCATCAACGTCTGCCGCATGGACGACGCCGGCAAGCTATGCGTCGGCTGCTTCCGCACCCTCGACGAGATCGCACGCTGGAGCCGCGCCCCGGACGACGAGCGGCGGGCGATCCTCGCCGCCGTCGGCCAACGCCGCGGCACGGCGGCCGCGCCCGACGCGGACGACGGTGCCCGCTGCCCCCGGTGATCGCCAGAACTTCGCCCCGGCCGTGCTGCCTCAACCGCAATGACCGAAGAAGATCCCTACCTCTGCGTCGGCGTCTGCATGGCCGATCCCGACTCCGGCTACTGCCTCGGCTGCGGCCGACCGCCGCTGCCAGCGCCTGCCGGTGCGGTGGTTGCCGAAAAGATATCGGCACCGCCGCCCGACCCCCTGCCCGCATCGGGCGACCCGGACACACCGGAACGCGCATGAGCGCACCGGCCACCCGGCACCATCCGGCACGAAGGAAGCTGACCCCATGAATCCGCCCGCACCCCGCCTGCCCGACAGCCTGCTCGTTCTCGAACGCGGCTGGCTGTCGTCGAACAACGTCCTCTGCTTCGACGGCGAGGCGGCGACGCTCATCGACAGCGGCTACGTCAGCCACGCCGCGCAGACCGTCGCACTGCTCGAACGCGCGCTCGACGGCCGCCGGCTGGAGCGACTCATCAACACGCACGCGCACTCCGACCACATCGGCGGCAATGCCGCCGTGCAGGCCGCCTTCGGCTGTCCGATCGCGGTGCCCGAAGGGGTCGCCGCGACCATCGCCGGCTGGGACGAGACGGCGCTGCTGCTGACACCGCTCGGCCAGAACGCGGCACGCTTCGCACACGACGCCACCTATGCCGCCGGCGACACACTGGCTTTCGGCGAACTGGAATGGCGCGCGCTGGCGGTACCCGGCCACGACACGGACGCGCTGGCGCTGTACAACCCTGAGAAGCGCCTGCTGATCTCCGGCGATGCGCTGTGGCAAGACGGTTTCGGCGTGGTTTTTTCGGAGCTGCTCGGCCGCCCCGACGGCCTGAAAACGACCCGGGAAACGCTGGAAATGCTGGCCCGGCTGCCGATCGATGCGGTCATTCCCGGCCACGGCGCGCCGTTTGCCGATGTGCAGGACGCCCTCGCCCGCGCCTTCCGTCGGCTCGAAGCCTTCGAACGCGATGGCGAGCGGCTCGCCCGCCATGCGCTGAAGGTGATCTTCGCCTTCTTCATGCTGGAAAAGCGGCAACTGCCGCGTGCCGGGCTGCCCGAACTGCTCGCCGGCCTGTCCTTCGTGCAGGACGTCAATCGCCGCTTCCTCGGTCTCGATGCGGCGGCGCTGGCCGACTGGCTGGTCGCCGACCTCGTCCGCGCCGGCGCGCTGCGCGAGGCCAACGGTCTGCTGCTGGCCCCCTGAGGCGCCGCCGGCCTCGCGGGCGGCGCGGACGGCACAATTTCCCGCTCAGGCAGAGCACCGCCAGCCCCCCGGAGCAGCGCTCGCCGCACGCGGTTGCGCCGCCGTTTCCGGGGCTTCCGGCCGGAGGCTAGGCGGTCGGCCCGCCGCCCTGCTCCTTGCGTCCGCCTTCGTTCCGGTCCTCGCCGCCGCCCTCACCCTTGCCTTCCGGCTTTTCCGGCGGCACCGCCGGCGTCCCGATGGCGTGTCTGGCGCGACCGGGCGCCGGCCGCTTGCGCTTGCGCTCGACGCCGCCGAACTCCTGTCGCGCCGCCGCCATCTCGTGCAGCTGCCCGGCGACCCGGCGATTCGCCGCATCCGCCGGCAGGCCGCAGAGCAGCGCCAGCGCCTGGTCGACGTGCGTCACCGCGTACACCGCGAAGCGACCGGCGGCCACCGCTTCGACCACGTCCTCGCGCAGCATCAGGTGCTGCACGTTGGCGGCGGGAACGATCACCCCCTGGCGGCCGGTGAGGCCGCGCGCCCGGCAGACGTCGAAGAAACCCTCGATTTTTTCGTTTATCGCGCCGACCGGCTGCACCGCGCCATGCTGGTTGACCGAGCCGGTAACGGCCAGCGATTGCGCCAGCGGCAGCAGGCCGATCGCCGACAGCAGCGCGCACAGTTCGGCGAGCGAGGCACTGTCGCCCTCGATCTCGCCGTAGGACTGCTCGAAAACCAGCGTCGCGCCAAGCGACAACGGCGTCAGCCGGCCAAAGTGCGTGGCGAGGAAGGACGACAGGATGAGCACCCCCTTCGAGTGCAGCGGCCCGCCGAGTTCGACCTCGCGCTCGATGTCGATCACCTCGCCCTCGCCGAGGCGAACGCCGGCGGTGATGCGCACCGGTTGGGCGAAACCGTAGTCGCCGAGCTGCGCGGCGGCGAGTCCGTTGATCTGGCCGACGGCGCTGCCATCGGTGTCGATCAGCAGCAGCCCGCGCAGGATGGCGCTGTGC
Source organism: Azospira sp. (assembly GCA_034002385.1). Classification (GTDB taxonomy): domain Bacteria; phylum Pseudomonadota; class Gammaproteobacteria; order Burkholderiales; family Rhodocyclaceae; genus Proximibacter. The sequence goes on from JAVFAT010000225.1 coordinate 3,144, forward strand.
TGCTGCTCGCGCAGGCGGTCGGCACGGCGCTCGGCGGCACGCAGGGCCTGCTCGACGTGATGGCGCTCGATGCGCGCCGCGCCGGTCTGCCGCGCGTAGTGGTCGGCCTCGCGCAGCAGGTCGGCGAGCCGGCGCGTCTGCGTAGACAGGCGCATCGCATCGTCGGCCAGCCGCGCCGCGTATTCGAGGGCGCGCGCAATCGCCTCACGGGAGAGCGGCAGCAGTTCCTCGCGGCGTGCCAGCGTCGCCAGCAGGCGAGCGTAGAGCAGCGTGTTGTCGGCGCTGCGCTCGATGTCGCTCTCGAAATCGGCGGCAACCT
>JAVFAT010000226.1:0-3455 GCA_034002385.1 Azospira sp.
CCGGGATGTCCATCGGACAGGCCTTGGTGCAGATGCCGCACTGATCGCACTTGTCGTGCTGGCGCTTGACCAGGCGGAACGGCGACAGCCGCTGGAACATCGCATTCCAGCCGAGCATCGGGCAGATCCGGCAGAACGGCTGCCGGATCGCCAGCGCGCCGACGATGACGAATCCGAACAGCGCATTGCCGAAAGCCCCCAGCCCGAACAGCACGGGATCGTCGCGCAGCGCCAGCTGTTCGGTGCTGCCCGACATCAATGTCGTCAGCAGGCGCGAGGGGCAGACATCGCAATAGGGATTGCCCCAGCTGTGCGAAAGCACGCCGAGGCCGGCGAGCGCCGGAAACCCGAGGACGAGGAAGAGCACGACCAGCCACTTCACCGGCCGCACCTTGCCCACATCCTTCGCTGCCAGGCGGTGCAGCGGCAGATCGAAGCGCCGCCCGACGCGGTTGATGATTTCCTGTACCGTCCCCAGCGGACAGATCCAGCCGCAGAACGCCTTGTTCAGCACGATGAAGAACAGGAAGAAGGAAAGCACGGTCATGGCGACCGGAAGGAACATCGACAGCGCAATCGTCTGGGTCTTGGCGATCGCTTCGCCGACCCGATGGTGCATCTGGTGCTGCAGCGGCACCAGCACGCAATGCGCTCCGGTCTGGCCGTCGTAGGCGCAGGCCAGCGCCGGCAGGGAAGTCGAGATGCGGTCGGCGACGTATGTGCCGACGAAGGCGGCCCCCCAGACGGTGACGATCAGGGTCACGACCTGGATGGCAAACCGGAAGCGGCCGAGCGTCGGCATGAGCGATTCAAGCATGGTCGGTATTCTCCGGAGCGTTCTGGCGGCGGCGCAGCAGCGGCGCAGCGCAGGCCATGCCGAGCACGAGGAAGCCCAGCCCGGCATCGAGCGAGCGGCTGCGGTCGGGATCGCGGCCGTAGGCGTAGTTGAACGCCGTCACGTAGCGCTTGCCGTCCGCTTCATGCTCGACGCCAAGAACGAATTTCGCCGGGCGGGGACGGTGCTCGTTTTCCCCGTTCTTCGCCGGCCCCATGTCCCGCGGGAAGACGACGCTGGCCATGCCGAGGCTGTTGGTCGTCATCGTCACCCGGCTACCCGACTCGGTTTCCAGGACGACGGGCTTGTTTTCCAGCGCCCGCCCGTCGTAACGCACGAGGAAGCTCCACTTCTCGCTCTCCCGGTACATCGAGTGCTCGCGCGGCAAGGGGTGCGGAACGATTTCAAGCTCGCTCTTCGGCGCCACCAGCACTTCCTCGGGCGACGGCCCCGGATTGGAAAAATAGTGCGCGGTACTGGCGACGCGGACGACTCCATCCGTTTCCTCGCGGGCCATCAGCCAGTGGTAATTGCCCTTGCCGGCGTGCGGCGGCGTCACCGTCGCCCCGCCGCCGGCAAGCGGCAACTGCGTCCGCCCGGCGGCCACGTCCGGCCCCGGCGCGAAGACGTCGAGCACGAGAGCCTCCAGGTTGCCAGCACGGATTCCGACCGCTCCCCGCCCCTCGCGCATTCCGGCCAGCAGCACCGGGTAGCGCGTCCAGGCCACCGGCTTTTCCCGACCGGCCCCCGCTGCCGCATTGCCGGCCCCCGCGCCATCGTGGGAATGCTCCTGGGCCTGCGCCGGCAGCGCCCATGCGGCGAGAAGCAGGATCGCCGCCACCGAAGATCGATTTCGCATCCGCCCTCTCCTCAGAACGTGCCGGTCAGGCCGACCATCCAGGTCCTGGGCTTGCCGACCACGAGCGACAGATCGTTGGCGTCGTAGCGGTTGTCGTAGGCGCCGGTCAGGTAGTTCGCGGCATCGTTGGTGCCGCGCGCCGCCGACCAGTAATACTTGTCGAAGAGGTTGTCCACCCGGGCGAAGAAGGAGAACTTGCCGAGCACCTCGGTCTTCACGTCGTAGTTCGCCTGCAGGTTGAACAGGGTCCTTCCCGACCATTTTTCCTGGTTGATCTCGTCGGCCCAGGACCAGGAGCGGGTATCCATTTCCAGCGCGAAACGCAGGCCTTGCGAGGGCTGCCAGCCGAGCGTGGTGAATAGCTGGTGGCGCGGCACGCGCGGCACATCGTTGCCGGTGTTGTCGTGACGGACGATGGCCGGATTGGGAATGTAGGGATTCCCCAGCACCTGGTTGAACTGGTCGTAATTGGTGAACTTCGAGCGGGTATAGCTGTAGGCGACATCGAGCGTGAACAGGCGCTGGCGGTCGGTGCGCAGCGACAGCTCGAAGCCGCGGCTCCTGACGCCGCCGATGTTCTCGTAGCGCTCCGGGTCGGCCGCGCTGGAGCCACCGTACTGGCCGGTGGAGGCAGTGATGAAGTCACGCCGCGTCAGCTGGTAGATCGAGCCTTCCAGATCGACGGCGACGCCCGCCACGGCGGTACGCACGCGCGAGCCGAACTCGATATTGACCGAGCGTTCCGGCTTCAGGCTTTCGTTGTTGCGCACCTTGCCGCCCAGCGGCGACATGCTGCCCCCGTAAAGCTGCTGCGCGGTCGGCGCCCGGAAGCCGGTCGAGACATTGCCGAACAGGTCGACATCCTTGCTCGCCGCGTAGGTCGCCCCGCCGCGCCACGACGAGACGCCGAAGGATTTGGAGCGGGAAAACGGCGTCGCCACATCGCGGGTCCTGCCGTTCTCGAAATCGAGGTTGATGTGGTCGAAGCGTCCGTTCCCGACCAGCGTCCACTGCGGCGTCAGCAGGTATTTCAGCTCGCCGTAGGCGGCATGGATGGCCTCATCGGTCCTGTCGGCGGCGAGCACGCTGCCGGCCTGCACGACGTTGGCCGGATTGGCGCAAGGCATCCGGGTGCAATAGGTGACACGCGCCGTGTTATCGTTCTCGTAGCGGTTGCGCCGGACATCGACCCCGGCCATCCAGCCGAGCTGGCCGATGGCCGAGCGGAACTCCGACTTGAAGCCCCGCTGCACCTGATCGTAGTCGTTGTTCGTCGTGTACAGCGACTGCGCACCCGGCGACGAGTCGGTGATCGTGGCGCCGGTCGCCGTCATGCGCTGCGGGCTCGACCAGTAGAAGGTCTTGTCCTTGTATTCATAAACCGTTGCCAGGAAATTGCTCTTCTCGGAAAGCGAATTCGAGTAGGTGGCGTGCAGCTTCAACAGTTCAACGTCGTACATGCGCGTGAAATCGCGGCCGATCCTCCCTTTCGGATCGAGACGCGCCTGCACGGCGCCCTTCACCGAGCCGTGCTTGTCCTTGAAGCGGTCGGACTGCTCGAAGCCGAAGGTCAGGTCGCTCGTGTCGGTGAGCAGCAAGCGCAGATTCCCATCGACGTAATCCGTCTTGTACGACGACTGCCAGTAATAGTCGTCCGACTCGCGGCGGGATGCCTGGATATGGCCGGAACCCCAGTCGCCGGCCATGCCGGCACGCACCAGCTGGCGGTTGTAGCCATACGATCCGGCATCGGCGGAGACC
>JAVFAT010000227.1:0-3452 GCA_034002385.1 Azospira sp.
GTCTTCCTGTAGCAGGGGCGCGAAGCGCGACAGGATCTTGTACTGCGTCGGCTTGTCGAAGTAGATCATCACGTTGCGGCAGAAGATCACGTCGAGCGGCCCCTTCACCGGCCAGCTTGCATCGAGCAGGTTGACGCGCTGGAAATGAACCATGCGCCGCAGTTCGGGGCGCACGGCGACATTGCCTTCCTGGCTGCCGGAGCCGCGCAGGAAGAAACGCTTGAGCCGCTCCGGCGACAGCCGTTCGGCGCGCTCGGCGGGGTAGACGCCCTTGTCGGCGGTGGCGAGCACGTTGGTGTCGAGGTCGGAGGCAATGATCGAAACCGGCGTGTTGAAGCCGCCGAAGGTTTCGACGACGGTCATGGCGATCGAGTACGGCTCCTCGCCGGTCGACGAAGCGCAGCACCAGACACGGATCGGGCTACGGCCATCGAGCTTCTTCAGGTGCTCGGCAAAGATCGGAAAATGGTGCGGCTCGCGGAAGAAGGAGGTGAGGTTGGTCGTCAGCGAATTGACGAAACGCTCCCATTCGTCCTTGTCACCCCTTTCCAGCAGTTCGAGGTAGTCGGCGAAGCTCGCCTTGCCGGTGGCGCGCAGGCGGCGGGCGAGGCGCGAATAGACCATGTCCTGCTTGGCCGGCGACAGTGAGATGCCAGCGTGCTGGTAGATCAGTTTGCGCACGCGGTCGAAGTCGGCGGCAGTGAACTGGAATTCGCGCAGCCCCGTATCGCGCAGCGGCGGAATCGGGATGGAAAGCGGTCGCGGCGCCGCCGTGGCCGGTGCCGCAGCCACGGACGGGCGCGCAGCGAGCGGCGAGACCGGACGCGGCGGCGGATTCGCCACCCCCTGGCGCGCCGCTGCCACCGGCCCGCCGGCAGAACCACTTCCGGAACGCCCTGGCCCACCTTCTGGCGCCCCCTTCTCCGCACCGTCCGACGACGGAACGGGGCGGCGCGCGCCTGCGGCCAGGCGTTCGGCCAACGATTTGCTGGCCGCGCGAAGATCCGGGAAAGGGCGCTTCGGGCGCTTCGGATCAGAAGCCATCGACTGCGTCTCCCTTGCTCAGAACTCGGCCCACTCGTCGTCGAGCGAAGCCGGCAACCTGGCCTGCGCCTTGCCGGCGAGGGTTCTTTCGGCAAAGGCATGGGCACGCGACCCGCCGCCCTTCGCCGGATCGCCCAGCGGATCGATTTCCAGACGAAGCGCCGACTGCGCGGGCGGCGGCAGCGCACGCCGGTCGGCGCTTGCAAGGCGGAACACCGACACCGCGCCGAGCAGCGAACGCGCCTGCTCCTCCAGGCTTTCCGCCGCCGCAGCAGCCTCTTCAACCAGCGCCGCATTCTGCTGCGTCACCTCGTCCATCTGCGTGATCGCTAGACCAACCTGCTCGATTCCCGAACTCTGCTCACGGCTCGCCGCCGCAATGTCGCTCATGATCGTCGCCACCCGGCCAATCGACGCAACCACCTCCTCCATCGTCCGCCCCGCCTGGTCCACCAGCTTCGAGCCGTTCTCGACCTTCTCCACCGAGTCCGAAATCAAACCCTTGATCTCCTTCGCCGCCGCCGCGCTACGCTGCGCAAGATTCCTCACCTCCGTCGCAACCACCGCAAAACCTCGACCCTGCTCACCCGCACGCGCCGCCTCGACCGCCGCGTTCAACGCCAGAATGTTCGTCTGGAACGCGATCCCGTCAATCACGCCAATAATGTCCGAAATCTTCGACGAACTCTGGTGGATCGCGCCCATCGTCTCGACCACCTGCGCAACAACCGCGCCGCCCTTCTCCGCAACCCGCTGCGCTCCGCTCGCCAGTTCGTTCGCCTGGCGCGCATTGTCCGCGTTCTGCTTCACCGTCCCCGTCAGTTCTTCCATGCTCGACGCCGTCTCCTCAAGACTCGACGCCTGCTCTTCCGTACGGCTCGAAAGATCCTGGTTCCCCTGCGCGATCTCCTGCGCCGCCATGTTGATCGCGTCCGTCGCTTCCTTGATCGACAGAACGATCCGCTGCAAATTGCCTACCGTCGCGTTCGCGTCGTCCTTCAACTGACCGAAGGTACCTGCGTATTCGGCGGTGATCGATTTGGTCAGGTCGCCGTCGGCCATCGCCGACAGCACCTCGACGACGTCGTCGAGGCCGCGCTGCGCGGTTTCGAGCAGGCGGTTGAGATCCTGCGCAAGGCGCAGGAAGAAGCCCTGCCGGCCCTCGACCACCGCGCGCTGCGTGAAGTCGCCGTTGGCGGCGGCGGCGACAAGGTCGGCCACCTCGTTCTCGACAGCCACTTCTTCGGTGCGATCCTGCCACTCGACAGCGGTGCCGAGGCGCTCGCCACGGGCGTTGGCGACCGGCGTCACCGACAGTGCGAAGGTGCGGCCACCGAGCAGGACGGTCGCCCGGTGATTGCCGGAGAGCGCATCGAGCGACTCGGGCCGGAACAGCGCCTCGCGGGCAAAGACCCCGAGGCTGCCGCCGGGCAGCGCCGCCGCATCAAAGTGCGGCAGATCGCGGCGAATGTCGGCTTCGGCGCTCTCGAACATCTTCCGCACGGCATCGTTCATGTAGATGATCCGGTGCGTGTGGTCGGCGATCATGACGCTGGTGGCGACGTTGTCGAGACCGATCTTGATGCGCAGGTTTTCGTCCGAGACGCGCTTCGCCTCGGCAACGCTGAAGCCAAGCTGGATCTGCATCGACTGCAGGCCCTGCATGACCTTGCCGATCTCGTCGTTGCGGTCGATGTCGATCGGCGTCTGGTAGTTGCCGCCGGCGATCGACTGGAAGCCGGCGGTGATCATGCCGAGCGGGCGCACGATGGCGCGCGCGGTAAGCAGCGCGATCAGGCCACCGAGCGCGACGACACCGGCAAGCAGCATGATGACCAGCATCCGCGCCCGCTCGCCGGCGGCTCCCGCCGCCTGCAACTGCGCCTCGGCCTCGGCGAGCTGGTAGCGATAGAGGGTGTCGGCAAGGCCGGCGGCCTTTTCATAGAGCGGGTTCACCCGTTCGGCCATGATCCGCTGCGCATCGGCCAGGCGGCCTTCGGCGACCGCCGCCTTCAGCGCCAGCAGTCCGTCCTGCACGAAGCTGGCGCGCGCGCTGCGATAGTTTTCGGCCATGCCACGGTGCTCGTCGGAGCGGACGCTTTCCATGTACGCCGCCCACTGCGCGGTGATCTCGGCGATGTTGCGGTCGATGGCGGCAAGATGGCCGGCGACGGCGAGGCCATCGTGCGCGGGCGCCCTCGCTGCTTCCGGCGCCTGCTCCACCGACTCCGTCACCCCGGGCAAGGGAGGCGCAGCCTGCTGCAAGGCGAGCAGCGACAAGCCCCGGTTGTCGGCCATCAACTTGCCGATACGGGCGAGCGCCTGCACCGGTTGCAGGCGCTCGGCATGAAAATCGTCGAGCGTGCGCTGCGAACGCTCGGTGGTCAGGATGCCGAGTGTTCCGACGA
>JAVFAT010000228.1:0-3441 GCA_034002385.1 Azospira sp.
CGATGAAGAGGGTGCCGAAGCCGGCGGCGTGCAGGCGTGCGCAGAGTGCGTTCGTCGCCGGGTCGGGGGCGCCGAGCCGGTCGAATTCATCGAGTCCGTCGACGTCGTCGAACGCATCGGCCCCATCGAATCCACCGGCCTTGCCGGCTTCGTCGATGGCGGCATCGCTGCCGAATTCGCGCTTGCCCGCGTGCGCCTGGGGAAACACGATGACGCCGCGCGGCGCCTGCGGCAGCGTCAATCTGCCGCGCAGCGCCTGACGCGGCGCGGACGGCAGGGGAACGATGAATACGTGCCGCGACATGCGGACTCCTTCAGACGAGCAGCCAGCCGGACAGGCAGCCGGCGGCGATGGCGATGAAGCCGGCGACGATGCCTTGTGCCAGCGGGCGGCCGGCGACGCTGGCGACGATGCCGAACTTGAACAGCAGGTTGGCGAGGATGGCGATCAGCACCGAGGTGCCCGCTTCGTCGCTGCCGAGCTTGCCCTGACCGAACAGGCGCAGGCTGGAAAGGACGATGGCGTCCACGTCGGTCAGTCCGGAAACGAAGGCGACGGCGTAGAGGCCGAGCCTGCCGGCATGTTCGGACAGCGCCGCCGACAGCATGAGGACGACGGCGTAGATGGCGGCGAAGGTCAGCGCGGTGCCGAGTTCGGTCGGGTTGCGCAGCTCCAGCTCCGGCAGGCTCTCGCTCTTGTCGAGCCGGCGCCAGGCCCAGCCGACGACGACGATGCCGACGATGAGTCCGCCGCCGAAGATCGGCAGCAGGGTCGGCAGCAGCGCTGGCTGGACGATGGCGGCGACGCCGGCCAGGCGGACGAGGATGACGACGTTGGCGGTGAGGATGACGACCAGGCAGAGCCGCGTCAGCGCCGCCGACTGGCGTACATGGCGGGCATAGATCAGCGTCGTCGCCGTGCTCGACGCGAGGCCGCCGAAGATGCCGAGCAGCGGTGCGCCGTAACGCTGGCCGATCAGGCGCAGCGCGGCGTAGCCGGTCAGCCCGAGGCCGGAGATGAGCACCACCATCCACCCTCCCTGGTGCGGGTTGAGCGTGTCGTAGGGGCCGAAGTCGCGGTTCGGCAGGATCGGCAGGATGACCAGCGAGAGCACGCCGAACTGCAGCACCGAGGTGATGTCGCGGCGCGTCAGCCGCTGCGACACGGAGCGCAGTTCGGCCTTGAAGTAGAGCAGCACGGTGGTCAGGATGGCGAGCATCACCACCAGCGTCTGGTAGCCGTACCAGATCATGGCGCCGTAGCAGAAGGTGAGCAGCAGGGCGACGACCGAGGTGGTGCCGGGGTCGTTGGCGTCGGGCTGGCGCTGGTAGGCGGCGACCATCATCGCGCCAATGGTGACGAGGCCGGCGGCGAGCAGCCAGGACGAGCCGGTGCGCTCGGCGAGCAGCGCGCAGACGGTGCCGAGCAGGCAGGCGAGGGTGAAGGTGCGCAGGCCGGCGCGGGCAGACGGATTGCGCTCGCGTTCGAGGCCGAGCAGCATGCCGATGCCGAGCGAAAGCAGGAAGGCCCGGATGAATTCGAGGCCGATGTCGGAAAGAATGGCGCCGTTCGTCATGTCCGCAGGGGGTAGAATCCGGTAATCCGGGGCTTTCCCCGATCCGGTCGTCGCCGAGAACTTACGCCATGCCCCGCCACTTCGCAATCGTTCCCGCTGCCGGTACGGGTGCCCGTTTCGGTGCCGGAACGCCCAAGCAATACCTGCCGCTCGCCGGCCGTCCGCTGATCCACCATACGCTCGCCACGCTCTGCCGCTCGCCGAAGATCGAGCGCGTTCTCGTCGTGCTGGCGCCGGACGATGCGCACTGGGCCGGGCACGACTGGCGCGAACTCGGGCCGAAGCTGGAAACGGTGTATGCCGGCGGCGCCACACGCGCCGCGAGCGTGCTTGCCGGCCTCTCGGCGCTGGCCACGGCAGCGGCTGACGACGACTGGGTGCTGGTGCACGACGCGGCGCGCCCGTGCCTGTCGCCGGCGCTGCTCGATGCGCTGCTTGCCGAACTCGCCGACGACCCGGTCGGTGGCTTGCTTGCCGTGCCCGTCGCCGACACGCTGAAGCGTCAGGACGAGGCGCGTCGCGTTGCCGCCACCGAGCCACGCGACGGCTTGTGGCAGGCGCAGACGCCGCAGATGTTCCGCCATGCCACGCTCGCCGCCGCACTGTCTGCGGCCACCGGCCTCACCGACGAGGCTGGCGCCGTCGAGACGCTCGGCCTGCGGCCGAAGCTGGTCGCGGGCGAGTCGGGCAACCTGAAGGTCACTTATCCCGCCGACCTTGCGCTGGCGGAACTGATTCTTTTCGCCAGGAGGGAGCGATGAAGATACGCATCGGCCAGGGCTTCGACGTGCACGCACTGGTGCCGGGGCGCCGGCTCATCGTCGGCGGCGTGCACGTGCCGCACGTCAAGGGACTGCTCGGCCATTCCGACGCCGACGTCTTGCTGCACGCGATCACCGATGCGCTGCTCGGCGCCGCCGCGCTCGGCGACATCGGCCGCCATTTTCCGGATACCGACGAGCGCTGGCGCGGCGCCGACAGCCGCGTGCTGCTGCGCGCCACCGCCGGTTTGCTTCGCCAGGCCGGCTGGCGCGTGGTGAACGTCGATTCGACGGTGATCGCGGAGGCGCCGAAACTTGCCGCCTTCATCCCGGCGATGGTCGACAACATCGCCGCCGACCTCGGCATCGTGCCCGGCGACGTGGGCGTCAAGGCCAAAACCTGTGAGCGGCTCGGCTTTGCCGGGCGCGGAGAGGGCATTGCGGCGCAAGCCGTGGTGTTGATCGATGATGAATGTTGATAACCGTATTCACGGCGGCTGTGAAGTGTCCGCAGCCCGCCTCTTCTTTGCCTTGTGGCTGCCGCCGGAGGTCGCACGCAACCTGCACCGTGTCGCCGGCGGCATCGTTGGCAAGAGTGGCGGCCGCCTGGTGCACGAGGAATCGCTGCACGTCACGCTGGCCTTCCTCGGCGAACTCGACGAGCAGCGCCTGCCCGAGTTGCAGGCAATCGCCGCCGGCCTCTATCTGCCGCGGGTACCGATGCGCCTCGACCGCCTCGGTTTCTGGCGTCACAACCACATTGTCTGGGCCGGTGGCGAGGCCGCCCCCGAACTCCCGGCGCTCGCCGGTGGCCTGCAGCGGGCGCTGGTTGCCGCCGGTTTCCTCGACGCCGAGCGGGCGGTGACGCCGCATGTCACGCTGCTGCGCAAGGCCGCGCACCCCGGCGAGCTGCCGGCGCTGCCGACGCAGGAATGGACCGCTGGCGAATTCGTGCTGGCGCGCTCCTGGCTGACCGAGCGCGGCTCGGCCTACGAGCCGGTGGCGCGCTGGCCCTTGCGCTGAGGCATGAGGCCGGCCGGCGGCGGACAACGTGGCGTGGCGCCGCGCGCCTCGCCCGGTAGAATGCCGCCGATGTCACCGAT
>JAVFAT010000229.1:0-3435 GCA_034002385.1 Azospira sp.
AGAAGCTCTCGGAGGTCGTCGGCGCCTCGCGCATCGAACGCGACTACGAGTTCAAGGAAGGCGATTCGTTGCGCTCGGCGATCAAGCAGGTCGCGTCCGGCCGCTTCGGCGTCACCACCGAATACCTGGTCAACGCCGACCAGATCCAGATCAAGATGGCCCAGGGCGCCAAGCCCGGCGAGGGCGGCCAGCTGCCCGGACACAAGGTGTCGGAGTACATCGGCTTCCTGCGCCACTCGGTGCCGGGCGTCGGCCTGATCTCGCCGCCGCCGCACCACGACATCTATTCGATCGAGGATCTGGCGCAGCTCATCCATGACCTGAAGAACGCCAACCCGGTCGCCTCGATCTCGGTCAAGCTGGTCTCCGAAGTCGGCGTCGGCACCGTCGCTGCCGGCGTCGCCAAGGCCAAGGCCGACCACGTCGTCATCGCCGGCTACGACGGCGGCACCGGCGCCTCGCCGCTGTCGTCGATCAAGCACGCCGGCACCCCGTGGGAACTGGGCCTCGCCGAGACGCAGCAGACGCTGGTGCTCAACCACCTGCGCGGCCGCATCCGCGTGCAGGTCGACGGCCAGATGAAGACCGGCCGCGACGTCGTCATCGGCGCGCTGCTCGGCGCCGACGAATTCGGCTTCGCCACCGCGCCGCTGGTCGTCGAAGGCTGCATCATGATGCGCAAGTGCCATCTCAACACCTGCCCGGTCGGCGTCGCCACGCAGGACCCGGTGCTGCGCCAGCGCTTCTCCGGCCAGCCCGAGCACGTCGTGAACTACTTCTTCTTCGTCGCCGAGGAAGTGCGCGAGATCATGGCGCAACTGGGCATTCGCCGTTTCGACGAGTTGATCGGCCGCGCCGACCTGCTCGACACGCGCGCCGGCATCGCGCACTGGAAGGCGCAGGGGCTGGATTTCAGCCGCGTCTTCCACCAGCCGGCGGTGCCCGCCGAGGTGCCGCGACTGCACGTCGGTACGCAGGATCACGGCCTTGCGCGCGCGCTCGACCTGAAACTGATCGAACTGGCAAAGCCGGCGCTCGAAAAAGGAGAGAAGGGTGAGAAAGTCACCATCGAACTGCCGGTCAAGAACGTGAACCGCAGCGTCGGCGCCATGCTCTCCGGCGAAGTGGCGAAGTGCTACGGCCACGCCGGCCTGCCCGACGACACCATCCGCGTCCGGCTTTCCGGCACCGCCGGCCAGAGCTTCGGCGCTTTCCTCGCGCGCGGCGTCACGCTCGAACTGACCGGCGAAGGCAACGACTACGTCGGCAAGGGGCTTTCGGGCGGGCGCATCGTCATCAAGCCGGCCGGCGATTTCCGCGGCGACACGACGCAGAACATCATCGTCGGCAACACCGTCATGTATGGTGCGACCGAGGGCGAGTCCTTCTTCGCCGGCGTCGGCGGCGAACGTTTCTGCGTGCGCAACTCAGGCGCCACTGCGGTGGTCGAAGGTGTCGGCGACCACGGCTGCGAGTACATGACCGGTGGCACCGTGGTCGTGCTCGGCGACACCGGCCGCAACTTCGCGGCCGGCATGTCGGGCGGCATCGCCTACGTGCTCGATCGCGACGGAACCTTCAAGGACCGCTGCAACCTCGCCCAGGTGACGCTCGAAAAAGTGCTGCCGGCGGACAAGCTGCCGCCGGGCGAGCCACTGCATCGCGGCCTCTCCGACGAGGAGCAGCTGAAGGATCTCGTTGCCCGTCACGCCGAGCTGACCGGCAGCGCGACGGCGAAGGCGATCTTCGCCGACTGGGAGCGCTACCGCGAGAAATTCGTCAAGGTCTATCCGAATGAATACCGGCGCGCGCTTACCGAAATGGCCGCGCAGCAGCAGAAGGAGGCAGCCTGATGGGCAAGCCAACCGGATTTCTGGAGTTCGAGCGCCTCTCCGAGGCTTATGAGCCGGCTGCCAAGCGCATCCGGCATTACCGCGAGTTCGTCGCCCGCCTGGTCGACGACGGCGCCAGGATGCAGGGCGCGCGCTGCATGGATTGCGGCATCCCGTTCTGCAACAACGGCTGCCCGGTGAACAACGTCATTCCCGACTGGAACGACCTCGTCTATCGCGGCGACTTCCGGCAGGCACTCGACGTCCTGCACTCGACCAACAATTTCCCCGAGTTCACCGGCCGCATCTGCCCGGCGCCGTGCGAGGCCGCGTGCACGCTCGGCATCAACGCCGAGCCGGTGGGCATCAAGTCGATCGAACATTTCATCATCGACAAGGGCTGGGAAAACGGCTGGGTGCTGCCGCGGCCGCCGGCGCACAAGACCGGCAAGCGGATCGCCATCGTCGGTTCCGGCCCGGCCGGGCTGGCTGCCGCGCAACAGCTGGCGCGCGCCGGCCACGACGTGACGGTGTTCGAGAAGAACAGCCGCATCGGCGGCCTCCTGCGCTACGGCATCCCCGATTTCAAGCTGGACAAGGCGATCATCGACCGCCGCATGAAGCAGATGGAAGCCGAAGGCGTGAAGTTCCGCACGCGGGTCATCGTCGGTGCCGGCGAGATGCCGAAGGGGATCGTCAATGACGCCACCGAAACGATCACCGCCGGGCAGTTGCGGCAGGATTTCGACGCCGTCATCCTCGCCGGCGGCGCGGAAGTGCCGCGCGACCTGCCGGTGCCGGGCCGCGAGCTGAAGGGCGTCTACCCGGCGCTCGAATTCCTCATCCCGCAGAACAAGGAAGTTGCCGGCGACGGTGCCAATCCGGTCAAGGTCAAGGGCAAGCACGTCATCGTCATCGGTGGCGGCGACACCGGCTCCGACTGCGTCGGCACCTCCAACCGCCACGGTGCCGCCTCGGTGACGCAGTTCGAACTGATGCCGATGCCGCCGGAGCAGGAGGACAAGGCGCTGACCTGGCCGTACTGGCCGTACAAGCTGCGCACCTCGTCCTCGCACGAGGAGGGCGCAGTGCGCGACTTCGCCGTGGCGACCAAGGAACTGGTCGGCGACGGCAAGGGCCGGGTCAAGGCGCTGAAGGCCGTGCGCGTCGAATGGCAGGGTGGCCGGATGAACGAAGTCGCCGGCTCGGAGTTCGAGCTGCCGGCCGATGCCGTATTCCTCGCCATGGGCTTCACCAACCCGGTCGCCTCGGTGCTCGACGCCTTCGGTGTCGTCAAGGACGCGCGCGGCAACGCCAGCGCAACGACCGACGGCGAAGGCTGCTATGCCACCAATGTCGCCGGCGTCTTCGCTGCCGGCGACGTGCGCCGGGGGCAGTCGCTGGTCGTCTGGGCCATCCGTGAAGGCCGCCAGTGCGCCCGCGAAGTCGATGCCTTCCTGATGGGAAGCTCCGAACTGCCGCGCTGACCGTCAGTGGGGCGGCCTTCACGGATCGCCCTGCGGAGTGGTGGAACGCGCCCGACCGGGCGCGTTGCGTGTAGGCCGCCAGTGCGCCCGCGAAGTAGACGCCTTCCTGATGGGCT
>JAVFAT010000230.1:0-3427 GCA_034002385.1 Azospira sp.
CCGCCCTGATGGGCGGCGAAACCGGCCTTTCGAGCACGCTGGGCAAAGGCAGCACCTTCTGGTTCACCACCCGCCTCGGGCGTGGCAGCAACTCGGCCCCGGAAAGCGGCACCCGGCCAGCCAGCGGCAGCGACGCCATCCGCCGGCTCGCCGCCGGCTACGGCGGCGCGCGCATCCTGCTCGCCGAGGACAACCCGATCAACCAGGAAGTGACGCTCGAACTGCTGCGCGGCGCCGGCCTCGCTGCCGACCTCGCCGAAAACGGCGCCAAGGCTGTCGCCTGCTGCGCGGAGAAGGACTACGACCTGATCCTGATGGACATGCAGATGCCGGAAATGGACGGCCTCGAAGCGACACGGCGGATTCGCGCGACGCCGCGCGGCCGGATGCCGATTCTGGCGATGACCGCCAACGCCTTTGCCGACGACCGGCACCGCTGCCTGGAAGCCGGCATGAACGACTACATCCCCAAGCCGGTCGACCCGGACACCCTGTTCACCGCGCTGCTGAACTGGCTGCCGCAGCGCAAGGCCGAATCCGGCCCGCAAGAGCCGCAGGAAGCGGCACCGCAACCGCAGGCGCAACCGACAGAAGCGACGAGATGCGGAGACGACGCCTTCATTGCCCGTCTGCGCGCCATCGATGGACTCGACGTCGATTTCGGCCTGCGCTCGGTGCGCGGGCGCAGCGCCAGCTACCGGCGCCTTGTCCGCCTCTACGCAGAAACCCACGCCGCCGACACCGAAACGCTGCGCTGCCATCTCGCCACCGGCGACGGCGAGGCCGCCCGCCGCTGCGCCCATTCGCTCAAGGGCGCCGCCGCCACGCTCGGCGCCACCGGGGTACAGCAGCTCGCCGCCGAACTCGAACGGCAACTGGCCGCAGATACCGATGCGGCCACGCTCGATGCATGCATCGATCGGGTCGGAAAAATCAACGGCCAGCTCTGCCGCGCCCTGCTCGACGCCGACCAGGGCAGCGAAAGCCCGGCCGCCCCTGTCGATCCGGCGGCGGCACGCGACTGTCTGCGCCGTCTGCGCCAGCTGATCTCCGAGGACGACGTACGCGCCGAACGCCTGCTCCGCGAATCGGGCGCGCTGTTGCAACCGTTGAGCGGCACGGCGCTCACCACACTCACCCGTGCACTCGCCCGCTTCGATTTCGAGACGGCGCTGCTCGCCCTCGACGAGATCGAGGCGCTCATGCCGACGGAAAACCCTGCCGATGACTGAAACATTCCCTGCCAACGCCCGTCGACGCGCGCTGCTCGTCCAGATCGTCGCCAGCTACGTGCTGGTACTCCTGCTCACCGCTGCCGGTGGCGCTCTCCTGTTCCACAACCAGTCCTTGCAGGCACGTGCGCAGATCAACGCGCAACTGCTCTCCATCGTCGAGCAGAAGACCGGCCAGATCGAGCAATGGCGCAACGAACGCCTGTCGCACGCCAGGGTGCTTTCCGGCAATGCCATCTTCGCCCGCGCGGCCGAATCATGGTTGCGACAGGGCGACGCGCCCAGTCGCGCCGCCCTGCTCGACTACTTCGACAACATCAAGCGCCATTACGGCTACGCCAACGTCTCCCTGGTCAACGCCGAAGGACGCGCCGCACTGCGCCTGCACGCGCCGGAGGCCGCGCTGACGCCGGATGCAGTTGAACTCGTGCGCGAGGCGCTGGCCGGGCGCGCGCCGGTGCATGGCAATCTGCAACGCTTCAGCGATGAGCCAACGCCGCACATCGACGTCATCGCTCCGATCTTTGCCGGCGCCGACCCGAACGGACGGCCGCTCGGCGCCGTGCTGCTCCAGGCCACCCCCGACCTCTTCCTTTATCCCTTGCTGAAATCCTGGCCGACACCCACGGCATCCGGCGAAACCCTGCTCGTCGAGCGTCGGGGCGACCGCGTCGTCTATCTCAACGAACTGCGCCATGCCGACAACAGCGCAATACGGATGTCCCGCCCGGTCAGCGAGGATTCGCTGCCGGCGGCGCTCGCCGTGCGCGGCCAGCAGGGCGTGATCTCCGGCCGCGACCATCGGGGCGTGCCGGTGATCGCGGCGCTCAAGCCCGTTCCCGGCACCTCCTGGCACATGATCGCCAAGATCGACCGCGACGAAGCGCTGGCCACCAGCCAGACCATCTCCTGGCTGATCGTCACCGTCACGCTCGGCGGCATGGTCGGCGCCACCGCCTTCTTCGGCCTGCTCTGGCAATCCATTGGCAAACGCCAGTACCAGCAGCTCTTCGAGGCGGAAACGGCCAACCGCGAACTGCGCGAACGCTTCTCGCTGGCCTTCAGCGCCAGCCCGGTGGCGCTTTCGATCATGCGCCTCGGCGACGGCACCATCGTCGACGTGAACCAGCGTTACGCCGAGGATTCCGGCTGGACGCGCGAGGAGCTGATCGGACATACGGCGACCGAACTGCGGCTATGGCCGAATCGCGCCGAGTACGAACAATGGACGGAACGCCTGGCCTCGAAAGACCATTTACCGCCGCTCCTGACCACACTGCGCCGCCGCGACGGCGAATCGCGCCAGGTCAGCATCTCGGGCACCATCACCCGGCTCGACGGCGAACCGCTGCTGATCGCCTTCCTGAGCGACATCACCGAGCAGCAGCGCAACGCCCGCGAGCTGGAACAGCACCGCCACCACCTGGCGCGGCTGGTCGAACAACGCACCGCCGAACTGGCGCAGGCGAAGGACGATGCGGAATCGGCAAACCGCGCCAAGAGCGCCTTCCTCGCCAACATGAGCCACGAGATCCGCACGCCGATGAACGCCATCATCGGCCTCACCCATCTCGCCCGCCGCGAGGCGCAGACGCCGGAACAGCAGGAGCGCCTGCGCAAGATCGGCGCCTCGGCGCAGCACCTGCTCGGCATCATCAACGACATCCTCGACCTGTCGAAGATCGAGGCCGACAAGATCACGCTCGAAATCCTCGATTTCGACATCACCCAGGTCTTCGAGAACGTCGTCACCCTCCTCGCCGACAAGCTCGAAGCGCGCGCGCTGTCGCTCACCCGCGACATCGATCCGACGCTGCCGACGGTGCTGCGCGGCGACGCGCTGCGCGTCGGCCAGATTCTCGTCAATTACGTCAGCAACGCGCTGAAGTTCACCGAGCGGGGCGGCATCACCATGCGCGCCCAGGTCATCGATCGGGACGAGGCCGGAATGCTCATCCGCTTCGAAGTCGAAGACACCGGCATCGGCATCGCCCCCGAGGTGATGCCGCGCCTGTTCCGCGCCTTCGAGCAGGCCGACAGCTCGACCACGCGAAATTTCGGCGGCACCGGCCTCGGGCTGGCCATCAGCGCCCGCCTTGCCCGCCTGATGGGCGGCGACGTCGGTGTTTCCTCGGCACCGGGCCGGGGCAGCACCTTCTGGTTCACCGCCCGCCTGCAACAGGGCATCGGCAGCA
>JAVFAT010000231.1:0-3425 GCA_034002385.1 Azospira sp.
CTCCATCATCGGCTTCGTTCTCGTCGGCCTGTTGCTGACGGTGCTGATGCAGTCGTCGGCGGCCTCGATGGCCGTCGTCCTGACGCTGGCCGAAGCCGGCGTGCAGCCGCTGACGGAAGCGGCAGCGGCACTCATTGGCGCCAACGTCGGCACCACCGCCACGGCCATCGTCGCCGCCATCGGCGCGACGCCCGACGCCAAGCGTGCGGCCTCCGCACACATCCTGTTCAACGTCCTCACCGCCATCGTCGCCTTCATCCTGCTGCCGGTGCTGATCGGTGCCGTCGCGCTGCTCGGCAAGGCCTTCGACCTCGGCCCGTCGCCGGCCATCAGCCTGGCGCTCTTCCACACCATCTTCAACATCCTCGGTGTGTTGCTGATGTGGCCCCTCGGTGAGCGGCTCGCCGTTTTCCTGCTGCGCCGCTTCCGCACCCACGAAGAAGAAATCTCGCGGCCGCGCTTTCTCGACAACAACGTCGCTTCGGTGCCCTCGCTCGCCGCCGATGCGCTGCAACGCGAACTGATCCGGGTCGGCGGCATGGCCGTCGGCGGTGTCCGCGCGCGTCTCGGCGCGTTCATCGGCACGCCCGGCCGGCCCGACGAATCGGCAGCGCTGCCGGCGCTTTCGCGCGCCGTCGCCGACTTCGTCACCCGCGTCCATCGGGGCTCGATGTCGGCGGACACCGCGCAACGCCTCGCCGGGCTGCTGCGCGTGCAGCGCTACTACGAAACCTGCCACGAGGCCGCGCCGGAGATCGCCACCGGTCACGCCACCGTTACCGCGCTCGCCGACTCATCGCTGCGGCACGACATCCTTGGCCTTACGGCTTTCGCCGATACCCTGCTTGCCCGGCTCGACCCCGGGAATGAATCGTTTGCACCGCTGGATGAAGCGCAAGCCGAAGAATTCGAGGCCCGCTACCAGCATCTGAAGGCCGCCCTGCTGACCGCTGGCGCCTGCGGCGAGATCGGCATCCCGGTCATGGAATCGCTGACGCGCAGCTTCAGCACGTTGCGCCGGGTGCTCGACCAGGCGGCGAAGGCGGCACGCCTGCTCGCCGAAGCACGCGACGAAGCGCACGACGAAGCGCACAACGAGCCGGTGCCGGCGGCCGCTTGACCGCATCGGGCGATGGCCCCGGATCGGCTGCCGGCGCCGGTGCTCTCGCTGCTAGAATGCGGCTTTTGCGCCAGCCAAAGCCATGTCCAAGGAAAACACCCCGGCCGCTCCGACCGCCAACTTCATCCGGAACATCGTCGAGGCCGACCTCGCCGCCGGCAAGCACGCAGAGCGCCGCTGGGCCGGCCGGCCGGGCACCGCCGCCGACCACGCCGGGGCACCGCTCGATACGGCGAATATCCGCACGCGCTTCCCGCCGGAGCCGAACGGCTACCTGCATTTCGGCCACGCTAAGTCGATCCTGCTCAACTTCGGGCTGGCCGGGCAGTACGGCGGCCGTTGCCACCTGCGCTTCGACGACACCAACCCGGAGAAGGAGGAGCAGGAATACGTCGACTCCATCGTCGACGCGGTGAAGTGGCTCGGCTGCTCATGGGAGCAGGGCGGTGAGACGAATCTCTACTACGCTTCGAACTACTTCGACTGGATGGCGCAATTCGCCGAATACCTGATCCAGGCCGGCCACGCCTACGTCGACAGCCAGAGCGCGGAAGAAATGCGCGCCAATCGCGGCACGCTGACGCAGCCGGGCAAGGATTCGCCGTACCGCACGCGTAGCGTCGAGGAAAACCTCGACCTCTTCCGGCGCATGAAAGCCGGCGAGTTCGCCGACGGCACGCATATCCTGCGCGCGAAGATCGACATGGCCTCGCCCAACATCAACCTGCGCGACCCGGCCATCTACCGCATCCGTCACGCCACGCACCACAACACCGGCGACAAATGGTGCGTCTATCCGATGTACACCTTCGCCCACCCGATCGAGGACGCGCTGGAGTGCATCACGCACTCCATCTGCACGCTCGAATTCGAGGACCAGCGGCCGTTCTACGACTGGCTGCTGGAGCGCCTCGCTGAAGGTGGCCTGCTGCAGCGCCCGCTGCCGCAGCAGATCGAGTTCTCGCGCCTGAACCTGACCTACGTCGTGCTCTCCAAGCGCAAGCTGATCCAGCTCGTCGATGAAAAGCACGTCGACGGCTGGGACGACCCGCGTATGCCGACACTGGTCGGCGCCCGCCGACGCGGCTACACGCCGGAAGGCTTCCGCCTGTTCGCCGAGCGCATCGGCGTCTCCAAGCACGACTCGCTGATCGACTACGTCAGCTTCGAGGACTGCTTCCGCGAAGTGCTCAACGAATCGGCCGAGCGCCGCGTCGCCGTGCTCGACCCGCTCAAGCTGGTCATCACCAACTACCCGGAAGGGCAGAGCGAGGAATGCTTCGCGCCGAACCATCCGCTCAAGCCTGAACTCGGCAAGCGTTCGATGCCCTTCTCGCGCGAACTGTGGATCGAGGCCGAGGACTTCATGGAGGAGCCGAGCAAGGGCTACCACCGCCTCTACCCCCCACGGTTGACCCCGACAGGCGAAAGCCTGCCGGGAAGCATGGCGCGCCTCAAATACGGCTACATCGTCAAATGCACCGGCTGCGAGAAGGATGCCTCGGGCAAGGTCGTGAAGGTGCTGTGCGAATACCTGCCCGACACCAAGTCGGGAACGCCGGGCGCCGACAGCGTCAAGGTCAAGGGCAACCTGCACTGGGTGTCGGTGGCGCACGGCTACACCGCCGAAATCCGCCTCTACGACCGCCTCTTCGCCGTACCGGCGCCGGGCGCGCGCCGCGAGGGCGATGCGCCGGAACTGGAGCGCGACTACCTTGACGACATCAACCCGAACTCCAAGCAGATCATCACGGCGCAGCTCGAACCTTCGCTGAAGAACGCACAGGCCGAGGACCGTTTCCAGTTCGAGCGCCACGGCTACTTCGTCGCCGACCTCAAGGATTCGCAGCCGGGCGCGCCGGTCTTCAACCGCACGGTCACGCTGAAGGATTCGTGGGCCGCCAAGCCGGCAAAGTGACGGGCAAGACAGGAACCATGCCCGTCATCTCGTACTTCTTCGGCATCTATATCCGGATGTACCACGGCGATCACCAGCCGCCGCACATCCACGCCGAATACCAGGGGCACGAGGCTTTCGTCGATATCGTCTCCGGCGAGATCATCGCCGGCGGACTCCCGACACGCGCTGCCCGGCCGGTGCGCAAATGTTGCGTGAGTGGTGCCTTGAACACCAGGCGGAATTGCAGGAAGATTGGTCGCTGGCGCAACGCTTCGAACCGCTCAACACCATCCCGGGAGCCGACAATGATTAAGCTGACCCGCGCTGAATATCTCGGCGGCCACCGTCTGCGCCTGTCGTTTTCCGACGGCAACAACGGCGTGTTCGATGCAACCGGGATGCTGC
>JAVFAT010000232.1:0-3407 GCA_034002385.1 Azospira sp.
CACCGCCCTCTTCCTCTTCGCGCTGCTCGACGCCACGGCGAAGCATCTGACTGCCCTCTTCGCCGTGCCCTTCATGGTCTGGGTGCGCTACATGGTGCACTTCCTGTTCATGCTCGCCACCGTGGCACCGGGCGAAAAATGGGCGCTGGTACGCACTGGCCATCCCTGGCTGATGATCCTGCGCGCGCTGATGCTGGTCGGCGTCACGCTATTCATGCAGCTCGCGCTGACAACGCTGCCGCTCGCCGAAACCTCGGCGCTGGTGTTCACGACGCCGCTCCTGGTCGCCTTGCTGGCCGGGCCGCTGCTCGGCGAGAAGGTTTCCGGCCGCGCCTGGATCGCCACCGCCGTCGGTTTCGCCGGCGCGCTCCTGATCGCACGCCCCGGCGGCGCGCTGGCCGGCATCGGCGTCGCCTACGCCGGCGGCGCGGCACTGTGCTACGCGCTCTACCAGATCCTCACGCGCAAGCTGATCGGCAGCGAAACGCAGCTGCGCCTGCTTTTCTACACCGCGCTGGTCGGCACGATCTGCATGGCCTTCGCGCCGTTCACGCATTGGGACGGCCACTGGCCGACGCCGTTCGAGGCGGCGCTGCTCGCCTCGCTCGGCCTCTTCGGGGGCGTCGGCCATTTCCTGATGATCCGCGCCTTCCGCGAAGCGCCGGCTTCCACGCTGGCGCCGCTGCTCTACGCGCAGCTGATCTGGGCAACGCTGCTCGGCTGGCTGGTCTTCTCGCATCTGCCCGATGCCTGGGCCGTGCTCGGCATGGCGGTGATCGGCGCCTCCGGCCTGTGGCTGGCGCTCGGCGAGCGGCGGCGCTGAAGCGCCATGCCGGTGAACTTGCCGTAGCGCCCGCTCTTCGCCCAGAATGCAGCATCCCGCACAGCTCGAGGAGATGAACATGCCGAATCGCAATCTTCGTGATGTCGTCGCCCACCAGGAGATCGTCGGCATCCCGCCGACGGCGAGCGTTCGTGACGCGGCCGTGCGCATGGTCGAGGCAAGGGTCGGCGCCATACTGGTCATCGACGGCGACAGGCTCGCCGGCATCTTCACCGAACGCGACCTGCTCAACCGCGTCGTCGCCCGCGGCCTCGACCCGGACACCACCCGGCTCGCCGAAGTGATGACGCCAGACCCGCAAACCGCCGCTCCGGACATGCCGCTCACGGCAGCGCTGGCGATGATGGCTGAAGGCTGCTACCGGCATCTGCCGGTCGTCGACGGCAAGCGCCTGCTCGGCACCGTCTCCGCACGCGATGCCTTCGGCCAGGAACTGGCCGAACTCGAAAGCGAACTGGAACGCCGCGACCGTCTCACCGAACTGATGATCTGAGGACTGCACCATCGAACCGCAAGCCGCCGCAACGCACGACCCGCAACACGATCCGCTCCTCGGACTCGTCCCGCGCGAAGCCCAGCTCACGGCCGCGCGCTCCGTGCAGGACGCCTTTTCGCAAACCTTCCGCCTGACGCTGGAGTCCGCCGGCGAGGCCCGGCGCGCCGGCGTCGCCCGCATCGCCCCGCCGCTGCTCGACTGGTGCGACATGGCTGCCGACGACGAAGCGCGCGCACAGCGCCTGGCGCTGCTCCTCTCCGGCCTCGACCAATGGGGGCAGGCCTGGAGCCTCGCCTGCGGCGCTGGCGCCATGACCGGCCTCTCCGAGCTGCTCGGCACCTTGCGCGACACCCTCGACCCGGCGGCCGAAGCAGCCGTGCAGAGCGCCTTTGCCCGGCTCGATGCCGACGAGGCCGGCGCCTTCGCCTTCAAGGCCGAACTGCGGAAAGGTATCTGCATCGCGCTCTGGCACACGCTGATCGCCGAGAGCGAGCGCGAAGCCGCCAGCGCCCTCGCCGCCCAGCTCGGCAGCCTGCTGCTCGGCATCCTGGAAGCGATGCCGCAGAACGGCTGGATCGTCGTCGCCTCGACGCTGGCCGACATCCAGATCCGCTGTCTCTCGCACGAATTGGCGCAGCAAGGATTGGCGGAAGAAATGACGCAGGCGCTCTTCGCCGCGCTGGCGCAGGCACTCGCACCGGAAGACCGGCGCCGCATCCTCGGCGGTGCCGCGCAGGCAACGGCCGCCTGGCAGCAAGCGCGGCGCGCTGCCGCGCACTGAATCAGATCATCTTCATCTTCTCGTAGGCGGCCAGCGCCTTGGCCACCAGCGCCGACGGACGAGCCGGGTCGCCGAGACCGAACTCGCTCTGCAAGGCGCTCCGCTTATCGGCGATGAAGTCGATTGCCCGGTCGAGATTGTTCAGCCGGTTCGGGATGAAATTGTTCGCGGACACGAGCAGCTCGGCCGACCGGGCAAAGTTCTTGCCAAATTCGGCGACGGCGGCGATCACGCCTTCGCGGTTGTTCTCCAGCATGGTGTTCAGGCGCCCGGTGTCGAGGCTCGCCTCGCGCGTCGCCGGGTCGATGGAAAGGCCGATGTCGCCCATGCCGCGCACACCGCTCATTGCCCCGTTGAAGATGTTCTCAACGCTCTGGCGCAACTCGTGCAGCGCGATTTCCGCCGCCTGCGTGCCGGCCAGCAGGCCACCGGAGCTCACCGTCTTCTCGAAACGCCCGACCCACTCGTTGTAGGTGGAAACGAAGGATTTCAGGGCCGCAGCCAGCGCCGGATCGTCCTCGGGCGAGGCACCGCCGGCCATCCGCGCCGCCAGCGCGGCGCCTGCGCGCTGCATCCCGCCGACCGCCGCCTTCATCTCGCCCAGCTCGGCGAACTGTGCCTTGTAGTTCACTTCGCGGCCGTTGATGTCGCTCATCATCCGGTAGGCCGACTCCGGGTCGGCCAGCGACGGGTTGCGGCCGCTGGCCGACAGCCCGCTGGCGCCGCCCGTGGCGAACGCGCTCCGGATACCGAGCAGACCGTCGTAGAGGGCCTCCAGACCCGTTCCCTGATCGTTGGCCGCGTGCTTGCCGGAAACGTCGTCGAACAGCGCATCGAAGGACTGCGTCCGCTGCCCGGCCAGCCGCAGCGCAAGCGAGGCGGCGAATTCGCTCCGCCCGGTCTCGCTTTTCGACGAGGCCCCGGGGCCAAGGCTGGAAAAATAATTGAAGGCGGTGCTGGCGATTCCGAGGCTTGAAAGAGGGGACATGGCGGCTCCCGAATCATGATGTCGAACGGCATCAAGCAAGACTCGGGCCACATCCAAAGCAGCCTGTTTTAATCAATTAAATCAGTTACATGGATTTATTTCAGCGCGGCAAACCGGGAGCCGACGGCAAGACTTGCCGGTCGTCAGAAAATGCTTTCTCCCTGCATGATCCCGAAGCCGGCGCCGCGGCAACCGGCTGCCGCGCGACCAGACAGGTGCAGCCAGGAAGACCGGGAGCCGGAATGATGGCACAAAAAATGCTTGCACAAGTGCCAGCCCAACCGTCCCCACCCCCGCA
>JAVFAT010000233.1:0-3402 GCA_034002385.1 Azospira sp.
TGTTGGCGAGCATCAGCTTTTCCATTTCCTCGACCGGCAGATCCTTGGTCAGGCCGACCATGTTCCTCGGTTTCGGGAATTTCTCGGCCTTGTAGGCGCGCTCCAGATAGCGCGGATAGTCCTTGTCGGCAATCTCCACGCTGTCGACCGAGCCGGTCTCGGTACCTTGCTTTACAAGTTCCGCCAGGCGCTGCGCCTTCACCCGGCGCAGCAGCATCGCCTGCTTCAGCCCTTCGCGGTCGGTATCGGGATCGATGCGGCCGGCGATTTCCAGCTTCAGCGCCGGACGCTCTTCGAGGGCCTTCGCCAGCACCCGCAGCCGCTCCTGCATCGGCGCGGCAAGCGCCGCGTAGCCGGGATCGAATTCGACATAGGCCATTTCCTCGCCGCCGCCGAACGCCGAACCAAGCAGCGCGAACGGCGAGGTCACTGCCTTCACGAAGAGGTTGACGATGACCTTGACGATGACACCGCCGATGCTGAATTCCGGGTCGTCGAGCGAACCGGCGATGGGCAGGTTGATGTCGATCTCGCCGGCGCGGTTCTTCAGCAG
The DNA here is from genome assembly GCA_034002385.1 of Azospira sp. GTDB lineage: Bacteria > Pseudomonadota > Gammaproteobacteria > Burkholderiales > Rhodocyclaceae > Proximibacter. The sequence continues at coordinate 554 of JAVFAT010000233.1, forward strand.
CGACACCGCCAGCGTCACCGGCAGCGTCGTCGCATCGGGGCTGACGACGGGCGCGCCGAAGGTGAGCTGGTCGAGGAAGACGCGGTTCTCGGCGCGCAGGTCGTTGCCGTCGAGCTTGTACTGAAGGAAGAGCGAGAGCTTGCCCTTGTCGATGGCGTAGCCGGCATATTTTCCGGAGTACGGCGTGAAGCCGGTCATCTCGATGCCCTTCACCTCGGCATCGAGGTCGAGGGTACGCCTGACGGCCAGGGGATTGAGCCTGGCGGTGACGGTGAGCGGCGCGAGATCGTCGTAACTGCCGCGCAGTTCGAGTTCGGCCACCGTGCCTTCGGCCGACGACAGGCCGGTGACGCGGCCGGCGAGCCGGGTGAGATTCGCCGAATAGTTGGGTTTCACGAAGTTGTCGGAAAAAGCGATGCGCCCGCCCTGCAGGCTCACCTTGTCGATGCGGATCGGGATCGGCGCGGCATCGTCCTTCGCCGCCTGCGCCTTGCCGGCCTCTTCCTGCGCCGCCGCAGCGGCTGGCGGAGCGGCTTCATCCGCTCCTTCCACCGCTCCTGCCGTCGCACCAGCCTCCGCATCCGCCCTGACCAGTTCCATCAGGTTCAGCCGCCCTTCCGGGCTGACGATGGCGCGGGCGAAGAAATCGGTCAGCGCGATCTCGCCGACGGCGAGCGAAGGCGGATGGCTGGCCGCCGCGATCTGCGAGAAATGGAAGGATTTCCAGCGCAGGAAGGGCGCCGAGTTGATCTTGTCGACGGCATTGAAATCGCCGACCAGCAGATTGCCCCGGTAAGCGACGGCGGGGCCGTCCTTCGTCGCCGCGAGCTTCAGCTCGCCTTTGGCGCTGACGGCGCCGCGCGTCACGCTGACGTTGAGCCGCTCGCCGAAATACGCCTGCAGCGGCAGCAATTCGATATCGCGCAGCGACACCTGGAGCGTTCCCTGCGGCTGCAGCGGACGCAGCCGGCCATCGATCCGCAGCTCGCCCCTCTTGTTGATGCGCAGCCTGGCCGCCACCTCCGTTTCGGCCTCGGGCGCCGTAGACAGGTTGCTCGCCGTCAGCGAATCGAGCAGGACGGTCTGCACGGCGACCGGCGCGTGCGTCGCATCCTCGAAACGAACGAGGTGGTCGGCGAGCGTCAGCCGCCCGACGACGACCTTCCAGGGCGCCGGCGTTTCGCCGGCGCCGCTTGCCGCCAGTGCCGGCGGCGCGAAGAAGCGCAGTGCGCCGTTCCGGTCGCGGCCGATTTTCGCGCGCAGGCCGCGCATCGCGTATTCGCCGACATGCAGCAACCGTCCGTCGATGTCGAGACGGGCGTCATTCACCGCGAATTCATCGAGCCGCAGCCGCTCGCCGCCGTCCAGACGGCCGGCGAGCGCAAAGGCGAGCGGTCCGCCGCCGCTATCGATTCCGCTTGCGTCCAGGCGCAGGCCGAGCAGCGCCAGGCGCTGCTCGGTGCCGGTCGAACGGTCGAGCAGACGGACGCTGCCATCGCGCAGTTCGACGCGCTCGATGCGCACGCGCGGCGCGGCGCCAGCGGCACCAGTGGTTTCCGCCGCGGCCTCCGCTGGCGCTTTTGTCTTTCCCTTTCCTGCCGTCGGCGCGGCGTGCGGCGCCAGCGCCAGCCAGTTCAGACGCCCCCGCTCGTCGATCCGCACATCGACTTCCGGCGCATCGATGGCGATGCGCTCGATGGCGATGGCCAGGCCGATCAGGTCGGATTCGCCGAAATCGAGGTCGAGCCGTTTCAGCGCAAGCAGCGGGCCGGCGGCCGAAGTCAGGCGGAAATCCCTGAGCGTCAGCGTACCGTCCAGCGTCAGCGTCGGCGGCGCCTCGGCGGGTTGCACGAAACGCAGGCGCAGGCGGCCGTCGAGCGCGCCATCGGCAAGCTGCACCGGTAGCGCCACCGGCGAATAGGCGAAATAGCGGGCGAGCCGGACGTCGTCGAGATCGAGCGCGAGTTCGCTTTCGTGCGATTCGGCAAAGGGGCGGCTCTTGCCGGAAAGCAGCAGCGGCGCATCGTTTACCGTCGCCGAGAAATGCGGCTCGACCCAGGTTGCGGAATGGAACGAGAGGCTGGAAAGGAAGGGCAGACGCAGCGTCAGGTCGCGCACCGCATGGCTGACGTCGAGAAGACGGTCGTCGAAGTCGATGCGGCCGCCGGCGATCTGGATGTTGCTCACCGAAAAGCGCGGCGGCGCGCTTCTTTCCGGCACTTCCGGCTCTGCCGCGGCTTCGGGTTTCGCCAGCCATTCGTCGAGCAGATCGGAGAAGCTGTAGCGCCCGTCGGCATGGCGCGTGACGCGAAGACGCGGCCCGAGCAGCTCGACCTCCTTGACGACGAGGCCGGCGACCAGCAGCGAGCGGAATTCGACGTTGATGCGCAGCGCGTCGAAGCCGAACATTTCGCCCGCCGCCTCGACGGGGCCGCCTTCGCCATCCGCAGCGGCCTTCGCCCCGCCATCCGCTCCGGAATTTGTCCCGACGCTCGCTCCGTGACTCGCTCCGGGACTCGTTTCGGCGCCTTTTTCAGCGCCTTTTTCAGCGATTTTCCCAGCGCTTTTTCCAGAAATCTTCTGGCCGCCCGTTGTCTCGCCCGCCGCGCCACGCTCACCGCTACCGGCCGGCCCTTCGCTCCTCGCCGCGCTCTCCCGCCCGCCGCTCCCGGAAGCGCCTGTTTCCCCTTCGCCCTGCGCAAGCCGCTCGCGTACCGAAAAGCCGCGAATCGTCGCCGGCAGCGTCTAGGGAGTGAGGCTCACCGTTGCGATCCGCTCCTCGCGGTGCAGCGCCTCGCCGAGCTGGCTGGCGAGCAGCCACCGGGCCAGCGGCGGCAGCGCGATGAAGC
>JAVFAT010000234.1:0-3395 GCA_034002385.1 Azospira sp.
GTCGTCGATGTCACCGTCTATGCTGAAGGCGTCGCCACCGCGCGCGGCGAAGTGATCGCGCTGCAGATGCCGGAGAATTTCGGCGCGTAGGGATGTAGAAAAATCTTTCACCACCAAGACACCAAGTCACAAAGATTCACGAAGGAAAATCATGATGTTCTTTCTTGGTGTTTCCTTGGTGCTCCTGGTGTCTTGGTGGTTCGCTTTTGAATATTTAATGTGGAGTCCGCGATCATGACCGACCTGTCCATCGCCAAGAAAATCAGCCCGTACAAGCCGAAGAACAAGGTGCGCTTCGTTACCGCCGCCTCGCTGTTCGACGGCCACGACGCCTCGATCAACATCATGCGCCGCATCCTGCAGGCGACCGGCGCCGAAGTGATCCACCTCGGCCACAACCGCTCGGTGCAGGAAATCGTGAACGCGGCGCTGCAGGAGGACGTGCAGGGCATCGCCATCACCTCCTACCAGGGCGGCCACGTCGAGTTCTTCAAGTACATGATCGACCTGCTGAAGGCCGGCGGCGGCGCCAACATCAAGGTTTTCGGCGGCGGCGGCGGCGTCATCGTGCCGACCGAGATCAAGGAACTGCACGCCTATGGCGTGAACCGCATCTACTCGCCGGAGGACGGCCAGTCGATGGGCCTGCAGGGCATGATCAACGACGTCGTCGCGCAGTGCGATGTCGACCTCGGCCCGACCGTGCCGGCCGCCGACAAGGTGCTCGACGTGCTGCGCTCCGGCGAGCGCCGGGCGCTGGCGCAGGTCATTACCGGGCTGGAGAACGGCGTCTATGGCGAGAACGTCCGCAAGGATCTGGTCAAGGCCGCCGCCGAGGCGCAGACCCCGGTGCTCGGCATTACCGGCACCGGCGGTGCCGGCAAGTCCTCGCTCACCGACGAACTGGTGCGCCGTTTCCGTCTCGACCAGGGCGACACGCTGAAGCTCGCCATCGTCTCCATCGACCCGTCGCGCAAGCGCACCGGTGGCGCGCTGCTCGGCGACCGCATCCGCATGAACGCCATCGAGCATCCGAACATCTACATGCGCTCGCTGGCCACGCGCGACACCGGCACCGAGATTTCCGCCGCGCTGCCCGAGGTGATCGCCGCCTGCAAGCTCTCCGGCTTCGATCTGGTGATCGTCGAGACCTCCGGCATCGGCCAGGGCGATGCGGCCATCGTGCCCTTCGTCGATGCCTCGCTCTACGTCATGACCCCGGAGTTCGGCGCCGCCTCGCAGCTGGAGAAGATCGACATGCTCGACTTCGCCGACTTCGTCGCCATCAACAAGTTCGACCGCAAGGGCGCCGAGGACGCGCTGCGCGACGTGCGCAAGCAGTACCAGCGCAACCGCGAGCTGTTCGGCACGCCGACCGAGGAAATGCCGGTGTTCGGCACGCAGGCCGCGCGCTTCAACGACGACGGCGTCACCGCGCTGTACCAGGCGCTGGCCCCGAAGCTGGCCGAGTTCGGCCTGAAGCTTGCGGCCGGCAAGCTGCCGCTGGTGACGGTCAAGCATTCCTCCGGTTCTCGCGCCATCGTGCCGGTGAAGCGCGTGCGCTACCTCGCCGAGATCGCCGAGACCGTGCGCGGCTATCACGCGCACACTGAACAGCAGGCGACGCTGGCCCGCGAGCGCCAGGCGCTGCGCACGGCGAAGGCCATCTTCGAGGGCTGCGGAAAGCTGGAAAACGCGCCCGCTAAGGACTTCGACGAACTGATTTCGTGGAAGGACGGCGAACTCGACGGCAAGGCGAAGAAGCTGCTCGACATGTGGCCGGACACGGTCAAGGCCTACAGCGGCGACGAATACGTGGTGAAGATCCGCGACAAGGAAATCCGCACCAAGCTGGTCACCGAGTCGCTCTCCGGCACCAAGATCCGCAAGGTGGTGCTGCCGACCTTCAAGGACGACGGCGAGATCCTGCGCTTCCTGATGAAGGAGAACGTCCCCGGCTCCTTCCCCTACACGGCCGGCGTCTTCGCCTTCAAGCGCGAGAACGAGGACCCGACGCGGATGTTTGCTGGCGAGGGCGACGCCTTCCGCACCAACCGCCGCTTCAAGAAGGTGTCCGAGGGGATGCCGGCGCATCGTTTGTCGACGGCTTTCGACTCGGTGACGCTGTACGGCTGCGACCCCGACGAACGCCCGGACATCTACGGCAAGATCGGCAACTCCGGCGTCTCGATCGCCACGCTCGACGACATGAAGGTGCTCTACGACGGCTTCGACCTGTGCTGCCCGACGACCTCGGTGTCGATGACGATCAACGGCCCGGCGCCGATCATCCTCGCCTGCTTCTTCAACACTGCGATGGAGCAGCAGGTTGCAAAATTCAAGGCCGACAACGGCCGCGATCCGACCGAGGACGAGGCCGAGAAGATCCGCGAGTGGGTGCTCTCCAGCGTGCGCGGCACCGTCCAGGCCGACATCCTCAAGGAAGACCAGGGCCAGAACACCTGCATCTTCTCGACCGAGTTCGCGCTGAAGATGATGGGCGACATCCAGGAGTTCTTCGTCCATAACGACGTCAGGAATTTCTACTCGGTGTCGATCTCCGGCTACCACATCGCCGAGGCCGGCGCGAACCCGATCTCGCAGCTCGCCTTCACGCTCGCCAACGGCTTCACCTACGTCGAAGCCTATCTCGCGCGCGGCATGCACATCGACGACTTCGCGCCGAACCTGTCGTTCTTCTTCTCGAACGGCATGGACCCCGAGTACTCGGTCATCGGCCGCGTCGCCCGCCGCATCTGGGCGGTGGCGATGAAGAACAAGTACGGTGCCAACGAGCGCAGCCAGAAGCTGAAGTACCACATCCAGACCTCCGGCCGCTCGCTGCACGCGCAGGAGATGGACTTCAACGACATCCGCACGACGCTGCAGGCGCTGATCGCCATCTACGACAACTGCAACAGCCTGCACACCAACGCCTACGACGAGGCGATCACGACGCCGACCGACGAGTCGGTGCGCCGCGCGATGGCCATCCAGCTGGTCATCAACCGCGAATGGGGTGTGTCGAAGAACGAAAACCCGAACCAGGGCGCCTTCATCTTCGACGAACTCACCGATCTGGTCGAAGAAGCGGTGTTGAAGGAATTCGAAGCCATCGCCGCGCGCGGCGGCGTGCTCGGCGCGATGGAGACCGGCTACCAGCGCGGCAAGATCCAGGAGGAGTCGCTCTACTACGAGCACAAGAAGCACGACGGCTCCTACCCGATCATCGGCGTGAACACCTTCCGCAATCCGAAGGGCGACGCGCAGGTCGAGATCGAACTGGCGCGCTCGACCGAGGAAGAGAAGCAGTCTCAGATCAAGCGCCTGCGCGACTTCCAGCAGCGCCACGCGACCGAGATCGGCCCGATGCTGGAGAAGCTGAAGCATACGGT
>JAVFAT010000235.1:0-3381 GCA_034002385.1 Azospira sp.
CACCTTCGGCTATCCCGCCTTCCGTGGTAGCCAGGCGGAGATCGTCGACCACGTTGCCGGCGGCGGCGACGCGCTGGTGCTGATGCCGACCGGCGGCGGCAAGTCGCTGTGCTACCAGATCCCGGCGCTGCTGCGTCCCGGCGTCGGCATCGTCGTCTCGCCGCTGATCGCGCTGATGCAGGATCAGGTCGACGCGCTGCTGCAGGCCGGCGTGCGTGCGGCCTTCCTCAACTCGACGCTGGACTGGCCCGAGGTGCAGGAGATCGAGCGCCGGCTCTTCTCCGGCGGAGACGATGCACTCGATCTGCTCTACATCGCCCCCGAACGATTGGCCGGCGAGCGCAGCGCCGGGCTCATCGAACGCCTGCACGCACAGAACCGCATCGCACTGTTCGCCATCGACGAGGCGCACTGTGTCTCGCAGTGGGGCCACGACTTCCGTCCCGAATACCTGCAGCTGTCGGCCTTCCACGAGCGCTACCCGGACATCCCGCGCATCGCGCTGACCGCCACCGCCGACGAGGCGACACGCAATGAAATCGTGCAGCGGCTGGGCCTCAGCGACGCGCGCATCTTCATCTCCAGCTTCGACCGGCCGAACATCCGCTACACCGTCGTCGAGAAGGACAACCCGCGCCGCCAGCTGCTCGCTTTCCTCGCCGACCGCAAGGGCGAGGCCGGCATCGTCTATTGCCTGTCGCGCAAGAAGGTCGAGGAAACCGCCGGCTGGCTGAACGAACAGGGTTTCAAAGCCCTGCCCTACCACGCCGGCATGGATGCGGCGAGCCGCGCCCAGAACCAGCGCCGCTTCCTGCGCGAGGACGGGCTGATCGTCTGCGCGACGATCGCCTTCGGCATGGGCATCGACAAGCCCGACGTGCGCTTCGTCGCCCACCTCGACCTGCCGAAGAGCATCGAGGCCTACTACCAGGAAACCGGCCGCGCCGGCCGCGACGGCGAAGCGTCGGAAGCGTGGATGGCCTACGGCCTGCAGGACGTCGTGCTGCAGCGCTCGCGCATCGACGAGTCGAACGCACCACCGGAACAGAAGCGGCTCGAAGCACAGAAGCTCAACGCGCTGCTCGCCTACTGCGAGGCGCCGCGCTGCCGCCGCATCGTACTGCTCGACTACTTCGGCGAAAAGCACGAGGCCTGCGGCAACTGCGACGTCTGCCTCGACCCACCCGAGCTGTTCGACGGCACCGTCGTCGCGCAGAAGGCCCTCTCCGCCGTCTACCGCACCGGCCAGCGCTTCGGCGCGCTGCACGTGATCGATGTGCTGCGCGGCAAGAAGAGCGACAAGGCGACGCAGTGGGGCCACGACCAGCTGTCGGTATTCGGCATCGGCGCCGACCTCGACGACGCCGCATGGCGCGCCGTGCTGCGCCAGCTGGTCGCCGCCGGCATGTTGCACGCCGACCTTGCCGAGCACGGCGCATTGAAGCTCACTGAAGAGGCGCGCCCGCTGCTCAAGGGCGAGCGCACGCTGCAACTGCGCCGCCACGTCGCAAAAAAAGCCAGCGCGAAAGCGAAGAAGGCGGCACGAAGCACAAACCTCGTCGCCGACCTTTCACCGACGGCTGTCGCGCTCTTCGAGCGGCTGCGCCAGTGGCGTGCCGACACCGCCCGCGAACAGGGCGTGCCGGCCTACGTCATCCTGCACGACCGGACGCTGAAGGAACTGGCCGAGATGCGACCAGGCACGCGCGGCCATCTGGCGATGGTCAGCGGCATCGGCGCAGCGAAAATCGAGCACTACGGCGAGGAGCTGCTGGCGCTGATCGCCGAGGCCGCATGAAAGCCTGAGGCGTCGGAAATTCGCAGCCCGGCGCCACACTCAGCGCACGATCGAGAAGCCCACGCGCAGCTGTGGCGGCCGCTTCACGTCGTAGTCGAGCAGCGTCTCGCCGTAGCCGGAGAAGAGCTGCACGTAGAAAAAGCCGCCGACGCGCGAGAACAGCGGCCGGCGTAGCGGGTGCGAGAGATCGAGTTGTGCGCTGCCGTAGCCGCCGCTGCCGCGACGCAGGCGCGCCGACAGCAGCCAGCCGTTTTCATCGCCGTAGCGCAGCAGCCAGTCGGCGTTGCCGCGGTAACGGCCGATGTCCGGGTTTTCACTGCGATCCAGGTAGGCGTAGAACTTCGGCGCGAAGAGTAGCGTGCGACCGTCGGCAAAATCACGGCGCCAGGCCGGCTGCACGAAGAGCATGTCGATGCTGCGCGAACGGTCGCCATCGCGGCCGTTCGATTCATGCTCGTAGCCGCCACGAAGGTAAGCCGGCGCAAGGCCGCTGCCGCCGCTGACACGGCCCTGCCAGAACAGGCTGGGGCGGTAGCTGGTGTCACGAAAGGGTTTTGAATCGCCGTGCAGATCCCACAGCGAGGTCTGCGTGTAGCCGAAGTGCAGCCGTCCGAGCGCCGGCACGACGCTCGCCGGCAGGCTGCGTTCGTCGAACGGACGGAACTTGAAGCTCAGCTGGAAGCGGGCATCCAGCCCGTCGCGGGCACCGAGGACGATGTACATCGGCTCGTTCGCCGACAACGCCGGCTCGTCGTCGGGCAGCGGATCGAAGCGTGGCAGCGGAGCATCGGCGGCGCGGCCGGGTCCCGATCCGGCCGCGGGCGCTGGCGGCGCCATCAGGCGTGCAAGCGCATCGCCCCGCCCGCCGCTCTCGACGATGAGCGCCAGGCGATTGGACGGCAGTTCAGCCAGCCCCAGGCGCAGGACACCGGCCGCAGCCGGCAGGCGCCCGACGTAGCGACGGCGCACGGCCTCCGGGTCGACGGACTCGCCGTCCGTTTCGGAAGCCTGCAGTTCAAGCACGACTTCCCCGCCATCCTGACGCAGGACGCGCACGCGCAGCGTCTCCGGCCACGGGGCCGCCGCGTCGGGCCGGACCACGTCGAGCGCAAACGCCTCGCCACCGTGGACGCTTTCGCTCGGGGCCGCGATCAGCCAGGGAGGAGCGGCCTCGGCAGCGAAGGCAAAGGAAAGGGATAGGGACAGCGCGGCGAAAGCCAGCGAAGGCAGCGAGCGGAGGGGACAGTTCATGCCTGCGTTTTCCCGAAAGGCGATTGTCGTAAGGCGCCGCAGCGCCACGCCGGCAACCACCGGCGCAGGCAGAATGTTACCCGCTTACCCCTCCCCGCCGCCCGACCATGAGAGTCGGACGTTGAGCTGGTCGATGACCGGCGCCCAGTCGGCATCCTCGATGATTTCCTCCTTGAGGAAGCTGCGCTGCGCCGCATTCCAGAAGGTGGCGCGATAAAGCGGGACATCGTTGCCGAGCGGGCGGTGTGTATCGATGAAACGCTCGATGTCGGCATCGTCCGCCGGCAGGCCGAGCTGGGCGAACAGATGATTCAGGGTGTGCAGGCTGGAAT
>JAVFAT010000236.1:0-3369 GCA_034002385.1 Azospira sp.
GTGGATCGGCATGGTCGTGGCGCCGACCGATTTCCAGCAGGGCGAGGGCTACCGCATCATCTTCATCCACGTGCCGACCTCGTGGATGAGCATGTTCATCTATCTGGTGATGGCCTTCTGGGCGGCGCTCGGGCTGGCCTACAACACGCGCCTCTCGGGCATGATGGCGCAGGCGCTGGCCCCCACGGGGGCACTGATGGCCTTCCTCTCGTTATGGACGGGCGCGCTCTGGGGCAAGCCGATGTGGGGCACCTGGTGGGTGTGGGACGCCCGGCTCACTTCCGAGCTGATCCTGCTCTTCCTCTACATCGGCTTCATCGCGCTGCAGGCGGCGATCGACGACCCGCGCCGCGCCGACAAGGCGGGCGCCATCCTGGCCCTGGTCGGCACGGTGAACATCCCCATCATCTATTTCTCGGTGAAATGGTGGAACACGCTGCACCAGGGCGCCTCGGTCAGCGTGACCAAATCGCCGTCGATGGCCAGCATCATGCTCTGGGGAATGTTGCTGATGGCGCTGGCTTTCTGGATGTACAGCATCGCCATCGCACTCTACCGCGTGCGCACGATCATGCTCGAACGCGAGCGCGGCAGCGAGTGGGTGAAGGAAGTGCTGGCCACGGAGGGCACGAAATGAGCATTCACTGGAACAGTTTTTCCGACTTCCTCGCCATGGGCGGCTACGGCCTCTACGTCTGGGGCAGCTTCGGCGTCACCGCGCTCGTCATGATCGCGGAACCGCTCATCGCCATGCGCAATCGAAAGGCTCTCGTCGCCCGCCTGAAACGCCAGGCGCGCGCCGAACACAGCAATAACGCAGCAACAAGGAGCAGCAAGTGAAAGCCCGTCAGAAACGCATCGCCCTCATCGCTGGCGGCCTCGCCGTCCTCGGCATCGCCGCCGCACTGGTACTGAACGCGCTGAACAGCAACATCGCCTTCTACGTTTCGCCAACCGACGTTGCCGCCGGCAAGGCGCCGCAGGGCAAGGCCTTCCGCATCGGCGGCGTGGTCAAGGAAGAGTCGGTGAAGCGCGAGGCCGACGGCGTCACCGTGGCCTTCATCGTCACCGACACCGAAACGGATCTGCTGGTGAACTACAAGGGCATCCTCCCCGACCTCTTCCAGGAAGGAAAGGGCGTCGTCGCCCAGGGCCGGCTGGCCGAGGACGGCAGCCGCTTCATCGCCAGCGAGGTGCTGGCCAAGCACGACGAGAACTACATGCCGCCGGAGGCGGCGCAGGCCGTCGCCGACGCGCACGAGCGCGCGGCGACGAACAAGGCAGCGAAGGAGGCCGCGGCAGGAGCGCAGGGAACGACCGCTCCTCCGGACGCCACTGCACCGCAACCCGCCGCCCGTCCGGCTTACTGAGCACGCCACGATGATTCCTGAACTCGGCCATTTCGCGCTCATCCTGGCGCTCGTCGTCTCCGTGCTGCAAGGCGTGCTGCCGCTCGTCGGCGCGCACCGCAACCGGCAGACCTGGATCGGCTTCGCCCGGCCGGCGGCGCAGACGGCGGCGCTGCTGACCACCGTCGCCTACGGCTGCCTGACCTGGGCCTTCGTCGCCAACGACTTTTCGGTGGCCTACGTCGCCAACCACTCGAATTCGCTGCTACCGCTCGAATACCGCATCTCCGGCGTCTGGGGCGGTCACGAGGGTTCGCTGCTGCTGTGGGTGCTGATGCTCGTCTGGTGGACGCTGGCGGTGACGATCTTCTCGCGCCAACTGCCGGAGGCGATGGTGGCCCGCGTCATCGGCACGCTCGGCCTGGTCACCGCCGGTTTCCTGCTCTTCATCCTGTTCACCTCGAACCCTTTCGACCGCCTGCTGCCGGGCGTCGAGGAAGGGCGCGACCTGAACCCGCTGCTGCAGGATCCAGGCCTGATCATCCATCCGCCGCTGCTCTACATGGGCTACGTCGGCTTCTCGGTGGCCTACGCCTTCGCCGTCGCCGCGCTGCTCTCGGGCCAGCTCGACGCCGCCTGGGCGCGCTGGTCGCGGCCGTGGACGACGGTGGCCTGGATCTTCCTGACGCTGGGCATCTCGATGGGTTCGTGGTGGGCCTACTACGAGCTGGGCTGGGGCGGCTGGTGGTTCTGGGATCCGGTCGAGAACGCCTCGTTCATGCCCTGGCTGGTCGGCACGGCGCTGGTGCATAGCCTCGCCGTCACCGAAAAGCGCGGCAGCTTCAAGAACTGGACGGTGCTGCTGGCGATCTCGGCCTTCTCGCTGTCGCTCTTGGGCACCTTCCTCGTCCGCTCCGGCGTGCTCACCTCGGTGCACGCATTCGCCACCGATCCGAAGCGCGGCATCTTCATCCTCGCCTTCCTGGTCGTCGTCATCGGCGCCTCGCTCGTGCTCTTCGCCTGGCGGGCGCCGAAGGTCGGCCTCGGTGGCCGCTTCGGCCTGCTCTCGCGCGAGTCGCTGCTCTTGACCAACAACGTGCTGCTGGTCGTCGCCTGCGGCTCGGTGCTGCTCGGCACGCTCTACCCACTGCTCATCGACGCGCTCGGCATGGGCAAGATCTCGGTCGGCCCGCCGTACTTCGACGCGGTCTTCGTGCCGCTGATGGCACCGGTGCTCTTCCTCGTCGGCGTCGCCCCCTTCGCCCGCTGGAAGGACGCCAGCGCCGCCGAACTCGCGCGCCTCCTGCGCTGGGCCTTCGCCGTCGCCGTGCTCGTCGCCGTCCTGCTGCCCTTCGCCTACGACGAATGGAAGCCGATGACCGCGCTCGGCATCCTGCTGGCGACGTGGATCGTCGCCGCCGGCACGCACAACTTCATCGAGCGCGTGCAGGCGACGCGCGCTGGCGACAGCTTCTTCACCGCACTGTTCAAGCAGCCGCGCCACTTCTTCGGGATGCACACGGCGCACGTCGGCGTTGCCGTCTTTGTCGTCGGCGTCACCATGGTTTCCAGCTACCAGCAGGAAAAGGACGTGAAGATGGCGCCGGGCGACACCGTCGAGGTCGCCGGCTACGAATTCCGCTTCAACGGCGTGCACGAGGTGAAGGGGCCGAACTACACGGCGCTCGCCGGCGATTTCGACCTGATCGACAGGAACGGCCGCGTGCTGCGCAAGATGCTGCCGGAGAAACGCGCCTACGTTTCGTCGGCGATGCCGATGACCGAGGCGGCAATTGACGCCGGCCTCTTCCGCGACCTCTACGTCTCGCTCGGCGAGCCGATCGACCGCGACCAGGTGGAAGGCGAATGGGCCGTGCGCGTCTATCACAAGCCTTTCGTCGACTGGATCTGGGGCGGCACCGTGCTGATGGCGATCGGCGGGCTGATCGCCATCCTCGACCGCCGCTACCGCGTCAAAACGCGCGCCTCCGCCAAACTCACCTCCGGCAACGGGAAAACC
>JAVFAT010000237.1:0-3348 GCA_034002385.1 Azospira sp.
AGCTGGCCGTGGAATACGGCGGCCGCTTCCTGCTGGCCAAGGTGAACGCCGACGAATTCCCGGAGATCGCGCAGCAGTTCGGCGTGCGCAGCATTCCGACGGTCAAGGTGGTGTTCGAGGGGCGCCTCGTCGACGAATTCACCGGCGCGCTGCCGGAAGCGGAACTGCGCGCCTTCATCGAGCGCCTGACGCCCTCGCCGGCCGATCCGCTGCGCGAGGAGGCGGCGGCGCTAATCGCCGAAGGCCGGCGCGAAGAGGCGCTGGGCTGCCTGGTCGAAGCCAGCCGGCTCGATCCGGCCAACGAGGCGGTGCGTCTCGATGCCGCCGAGCTGCTGCTCGAACTCGACCGCCACGACGAGGCAAAAACCCTGCTCGACAGCGAATTCACGCAGGAAACCGAACGCGCCGAGGCGCTCCGCAAGCGGCTGGCACTGGCCGAAGTGGTGATCGACACCGCCGCCCTCGACGCGCGGCTGGCCGCTAACGCCGACGACCACGCGGCGCGCCTCGAACGCGCTCGCGCCTTCGCTGGCGCCGGCAAATACCGCGAAGCGCTGGAAGACGCGATGGAGGTGGTTCGCCGCGACCGTTTCCACGACGAAGGCGCCGGCCGCAAGGCCATGCTCGAAATCTTCTCGATGCTCGCCGGCAGCGAGCACCACGACGACCTCGTGCGCGAATACCGGCGCGCGCTGTCGGCGGCGCTGAACTGAGTCCGGGCGCCCGGAAACTCAGCCAAAGACTCGGTCAGGTCCGGGCGCGCGCGAAGAAGCGGTCGAGCCAGAGCGCGAAGGGCAGCGGTACATCGAACAGTTCGCCCTGCCCCAGATCGATATCGAGCGCGCAGAGCGCCGAACGGATGGCCTCGTCGTCCACCGCCTCGGCGATCACGCGGAAACCGAGTTCGCGGCCCATGTCGCGGATCGCCGCCAGCGTCGTCCGGCTGACCCGGTCGGTGGCGGCGTCGCGGACGATGGCCGGATCGATCCTGACGAAATCCGGCGGCAGATGGCGCAGGTAGGAGAAGGAGGCAAAGCCGCTGCCGAAGCGCTCAAGGCAGAAACGGCAGCCAAGGGCGCGCAACCCCTGCTCCAGCTGCATCACCTCGGCCAGATGCGCGCCCGCCTGCGCCTCGCCGACCGAGAAGCACAGCGAGGCCGGCGATATGCCGAGCCGCGCGGTTTCGGCCTCGATCAGCGCGAACAGTGCGTCGGCCTCGCCGATGCCGGCAAGGCTCACCGACGCCAGCAGACGGCCGCGATCCCGCACATCCCGCACATCCCGCGCGGAAAAGTCGGCGACCGCACGGCAGGCGGCGGCAACCGCCCAGCGATCAAGTGCCGGCACCAGATCGGCGCGCTCGGCCGCCGGCAGGAAGGCCGAAGGCGGCGCCGCTTCCCCGTTCGCACCGGGCAGCCGGAGCATCAGACGCACATGCGTTTCCCGCGCAGCGTCCGCCTGATCGCCCCTGGCAGCAGGTGCCTCAGGCCGGCACAGCGAATGAACGGCCTGCGCGACGAAGAACAGGCGGTTCTCCTCGATGGCCGTGGCAAGGCATTCGGCCCAGTTCGTCTCGCCGCGCCGAACGAGGAACTCCCGCTCTTCCCGACGACAGACCTGGATGCGGTTGCGCCCTTTTTCCTTGGCCAGATAACACCCCTGGTCGGCAAGCGAAAGCAGTTCGGCGACATCCTTCGCCGCACCGTCCACGACGACCATGCCGATGCTCGCGCCAACGGCGAATACGTGCTCCTGCCAGCCGAAGCGGTATTCCTCGACCAGCCGGCGCAGCGATTCGACGACGCGCAGCGCGTCCTTCTCGTCGCAGCCGGAAAGCAGGATGCCGAATTCGTCGCCGCCCAGGCGGGCCAGCACGTCGCCCTCGCGGGTGCGCCGTTGCAGCAGTTGGGCGAGCTGGCGCAGCAGTTCGTCGCCGGCGATGTGGCCGCAGGTGTCGTTCACTGTCTTGAAGCGGTCGAGGTCGATGAAGCAGAGAACGTAGCCGCCGGCCCCCGCCTTCACCGCGCGCAGTGCCTCGTCGAGGCGACGCTCGAACTCGCGCCGGTTGATCAGCCCGGTCAGCGGATCGTGCCGCGCCTGGAAGGCAAGCTGCGCGGTCGCCGCATCGATCCGGCCTTCCATCGTTTCGAGCAGATCCTGCAGGCGCCGCGCCATGTCGTTGAAGCCGCGTTCGAGAATCGCCAGTTCGCCCGAGGATTCCTCCGGCACACGGGCATCGAGTCGCCCCTCGCCCATCGAGCCGACACCGGCGATCAGCCGCCGCAGCGGTTCGCTGAAACCACGCGCCATACGCAGCGCGATGGCGGCGGCAACGGCCAGGCCGACGCAGAGGATGAGCAGGCCGCTGCCGATCAGCGCCCGCTTCTGCGCGTGCAGGTTCGCCGTGCTGAATTCGACGTAGACGGTGCCGACCTCGCCCATGACCGTTTCGCCCTCGGGCGGCTGCGATGGATCGGGGTAATCCTCGAACTCGATCATCGTCCGCCGGATGCCCTCGCTGAAACCGGTCCAGCCCTCGCCGGCAAAGCGGCCGGCGCCGCCGCGCTGCCAGAGCGGATTCTGTGGCGTACCGATCAAGGCAAGGATGGAACCGTCCAGCGCCATGATGCCGACGCCGCGCACATCCGGCTGGCGCATCGTCGCCTCGGCCAGCGCACGCAGGCTGGCCTGATGGCCGGAAATGACGGCGTATTCGCTCGCCGGCGCCAGGCTGCGCACGGTGGTTTCGCCGCGCGCGCGCATTTCGGCATCGAGCGCGTTCAGGCCGCTGACGACGAAATACGACAGCAGCACCAGCGACAGCACCGCCGCCGGCAGCAGCGCAAGGAAAAGCAGGCGATGACGGATGCGCCAGAGACTGCTCATTTGGATTCCTCCACGATGCGTTCGACGGCTTTCTGCACCAGTGCATCGACCGGCGGTTCGAGGCCGAGCGAACGCGCCACCTGGCGGTTGATGGCGATTGCCGGATAGGCAGCGGGCGACGGCGGCGGCAGGCTGACCCGACCCGGCGGCAGCGCGCGCACCAGTTCGGCGACCTGTAGCGCGGACAGCGCCGGCGTGCTGAAAACGGCAGCGGTGGCACCGGCGCTCACGTAGCTCTGCGAGAAGGCGATCAGCGGTTTCTGGTGGCGGTAAGTGGTGAGCAGGATGCCGCGCACCGAGTCGCGCCGGTAGACGACGCTGTCGGGCACCGCCAGCAGCCCGTCGACCTTCGGCAGCAGGCGGGCCAGCGCCGGCATCACCTCGGCCTCGGTCGCCACCGTCTCCATCGTCAGCTCGATGCTCAGGCGCGCTGCGGCCCTCTGTAGCGCAGCAGCACGCGCC
>JAVFAT010000238.1:0-3347 GCA_034002385.1 Azospira sp.
AACGAAACGCGCGTGAAAGTCGTCAAGAACAAGGTGGCGCCGCCGTTCAAGGAAGCCATCTTCGACATCCTCTATGGCGAGGGCACCTCGCGCGAAGGCGAGATCATCGAACTGGGTGTCGCCCACAAGCTGGTCGACAAGTCCGGTGCCTGGTATGCCTACAAGGGCGAAAAGATCGGTCAGGGCAAGGACAACGCACGCGAGTTCCTGAAAGCCAACCCGGCCATTGCCGAGGAGATCGAGGCGCGCGTCCGCGAAGCCGTCGGCGTCGCCGCGCCGCGCCCGGCCGCCGCTGAAGCCTGAGCCTCGTGCGCGCCGTGCGCCGCGCGTCGGATCGCTGCCGGGGTACGCGGCACCGCAGTGCCGCAGGGACGGCGTGGCCTGCGCCTTTTCCCGTCCGGCACGTCCGGCAGGCGAACGTTACTCCTGGTTGGCAGCGGCAGGCCGGGAACTCCGGCCGATGAGCGAGGATCTGCGCCAGCGCGCCCTGCGGCTGCTGGCGCGCCGCGATCATGCGCGTGCCGAACTCCGGCGCAAGCTTGCGCCGTACGCCGAATCTGGAGACGCGCTGGAAGCCCTGCTCGATGCGCTTGCCGAACGCCGTCTGCTTTCCGATTCCCGTTACGCCGAGATGCGCGTGAATGTCCGCGGTGCCCGCTACGGCAATGCCCGGCTGGCGCAGGAACTGAAGGCGCAGGGCGTCGCTGCCGAAACGGTGGCGACGGCGCTCGCCGCTGCTGGCAGCGAGCTGGCGCGGGCGCAGGCGATTTGGCGGCGGAAGTTCGGTACACTCCCGGCTGACGCCGACGAACGGGCAAGACAGGCCCGTCATCTGATGAACAAGGGATTCTCCGGCGACGTGGTTCGCCGCGTGCTGCGCGGCGAGGGAAGCGAACAGGAAGAAGAATGAACATGCCGGATCAGTCAAGGCGCGCGCGGAGCACGCTCAGCGCCCGCAACCTGAACAAGCGGTACAAGAAGCGCAGCGTCGTGCACGACGTTTCCTTCGAGGTCGGCAGCGGTGAAGTGGTCGGCCTGCTCGGGCCGAACGGCGCCGGCAAGACGACTACCTTCTACATGATCGTCGGCCTCGTCGCCGCCGACGGCGGCGATGCCTACGTCGACGACACCCGGATCACCCATTTCCCGATCCACCGTCGTGCGCAGATGGGTATCTCCTACCTGCCGCAGGAAGCCTCGGTATTCCGCAAGCTGAACGTCGCCGAGAACATC
This sequence comes from Azospira sp., assembly GCA_034002385.1. GTDB lineage: Bacteria > Pseudomonadota > Gammaproteobacteria > Burkholderiales > Rhodocyclaceae > Proximibacter. Next base: position 1,234 of record JAVFAT010000238.1, read on the forward strand.
CAGGCCGTGCTCGAACTACAGAATCTGCCCAGGGATGAAATCCAGCGGCGGCTGGAAGGCCTGCTCGAAGAACTGCACATCACGCACATCCGTAACAATCCGGCGGCTTCCCTCTCCGGTGGCGAGCGCCGGCGTGTCGAGATCGCCCGCGCGCTGGCGACGCAACCGCGCTTCATCCTGCTCGATGAACCCTTTGCCGGCGTCGACCCGATCGCCGTGCTGGAAATCCAGAAGATCATCCGCTTCCTCAAGGAGCGCAACATCGGCGTCCTCATCACCGACCACAACGTGCGTGAGACGCTCGGCATCTGCGACCGGGCCTGCATCATCAATGCCGGTTCCGTGCTGGCTTCGGGGCATCCGGATGAAATCATCTATAATGAAGCCGTTCGCAAGGTCTATCTGGGCGAGAATTTCCGCCTCTGACCTCCCCCCGAGAATTCGCCGCCCCCTCCCGGCCGCGCCGAGCCGCGCATGAGACCCTCCCTTCAGCTCAAGCTTTCCCAGCATCTGGCCCTAACTCCGCAGTTGCAGCAGTCGATCCGGCTGCTGCAACTGTCTACGCTGGAGCTGAATCAGGAGCTGGAGAAATTCCTGCTGGAAAACCCCTTGCTCGAGCGTGAGGACGACGGACATTTCGCCCCGCCGCCGGCGCCGGGCAGCGAAGGCGGCAATGAGCGCGAGGCCGAGGCCGAGAGCGGTGCGCATGAAACCGCGCCGGCCAACGAAGAGCGCCCGCACGACGACGAAGGCTGGCCGGGCGACGGCACGCCGGGTACCGCCGCCTCTCCGGGCAGCAGCGGTGGCGACAACGACGAGGATAACGACTACCAGGACATCCAGGCGGCGGTCACTTCGCTTTCCGACCACCTCATCTGGCAGCTCGGCCTCACCCAGCTGTCCGATCGCGACCGAATGCTGGTGCGCGTGCTGATCGAGGCGCTCGACGAGGATGGCTACCTGTCGCAGACGCTGGAGGAAATCGCCGACATCCTGCCGCCCGAACTGGAAATCGAACCCGAAGAACTCCAGATTGCCCTCCGCCAGCTGCAAAATTTCGACCCGACCGGCATTGGCGCGCGCAGTGCCCAGGAGTGTCTGGCGCTGCAGCTCGAAACGCTGCCTGCCGACGCCACCCGCGATCTGGCGCTCGTTGTCGTGCGTCGGCACATCGAACTCCTGGCGGCGCGCGACTTCGCGCGCATCAAGAAACTTGCCGGTTGCGACGACGATGCGCTGCGCGCCGCGCATGCGCTGATCAAGACCCTTGACCCGCGACCCGGTGCCCGGTACGCGCCGCTTGAGGCGCGCTACATCACGCCCGACGTGATCGTGAAGAAGGTGCGCAACCAGTGGCTCGCCAGCATCAACTCCGATGCCTACCCGCGCCTGCGCATCAATCGCCTCTATGCCGAAGTGCTCGCCGGCCAGCGCCGTGGCGAACACGGCGGCCTTGCCGGCCAGCTGCAGGAGGCGCGCTGGCTGATCAAGAACGTGCAGCAGCGCTTCGACACCATCCTGCGCGTCTCGCAGAGCATCGTTGACCGCCAGCGCCAGTTCTTCGAACATGGCGAGGTGGCCATGCGGCCGCTGGTGCTGCGCGAGATTGCCGACACCCTCGGCCTGCACGAGTCCACCGTCTCGCGCGTGACGACCCAGAAATACATGGCGACGCCGCGCGGCATCTTTGAACTGAAGTATTTTTTCGGTAGCCACGTCGCCACCGATACCGGGGGCGCCTGTTCGGCGACCGCCATTCGCGCACTGATCAAGCAGCTGGTGGGCGCCGAAAACCCGAAAAAACCGTTATCTGACAGTCAGATAACGGAAATCCTTGGCCAGCAGGGGATTGTCGTGGCGCGACGAACGATTGCAAAATATCGTGAAGCGCTCAATATTCCGCCGGTCAACTTACGCAAGAGTCTGTGAAAGGAGTCTCACCATGAATCTGCAAATCAGCGGACACCACCTCGAAGTGACCCCGGCGATCCGTGAATACGTCACGAGCAAGCTCGAGCGTGTTACCCGGCACTTTGACCACGTGATCGACGTGAACGTGATCCTCACCGTCGAAAAGCTGAAGCAGAAGGCCGAAGTCACGGTGCATGTCCGTG
>JAVFAT010000239.1:0-3331 GCA_034002385.1 Azospira sp.
GCCGAGGCCGGCGTCTTCCACGAGAGCGAGCAGGCCATCGTCTCCAACGTGCTGCGCCTCGACGAGCAGCGCATCGCGGCGATCATGACGCCGCGCCGCGAGATGTGGGTGGTCGACCTCGACGACGGCGAGGACGCGGTGCGCCAGCAGATCATGGACAGCGAATACTCGCGCCTGGTCATCTGCCGCGACGGGCTGGATCACATCCTCGGCGTGCTGCAGAAGGGCGACCTGCTGAAGAAGGCCTTGCCTGGCCACCCGATCGGCGTCGACGACGTCGAGGCCGTGCTGCATCCGCCGCTCTACGTGCCGGAGTCGGTGTCGACGACGCAGCTGCTGGAGAATTTCCGCCGCGCCCGTTTGCAGTTCGCGCTGATCGTCGACGAGTACGGCGAGGTGCAGGGGCTGGTGACGCTGACCGATGTGCTGTCGTCCATCGTCGGCGAGCTGATCGAGCCGGAGGCGCCGGAAGACCGTGACATCATCCAGCGCGAAAACGGTTCCTGGCTGGTCGATGGCGACGTCGGCATCGAACGCCTGAAGGCCGAACTGGCGATCGACGACGAACTGCCGGGCGAGGAGGAGAACAACTTCCACACGCTCGGCGGCTTCGTCATGCACATGCTCGGCCGCATCCCGGCGCCGGCCGACAGCTTCATCGCCGCCGAGCGGCGTTTCGAGGTCATGGACATGGACCGCAACCGCGTGGACAAGGTGCTGGTCAGCCTCGTCCAGCCGTCGGCCGGCGATGAAGGCGCGGCAGCGGAAGGCGATTCCACCGCCGCGCGTTGAGGCCGGGCCGGACGTGCGCGGGGTGGTGAAAAAAGCCGGGGAAAACGGCTGAATAAACTGCCAGAAGAACCCGCCAGAAGAACCCGGCCGGGAAAGCCTGCCGGGAGCGTCGGCCGGGAACGCCGACCGCCCGCAGGGCGGCCGGCTACAGCGAGGCCATGTCGATCACGAAGCGGTAGCGCACGTCGGATTTTTCCATGCGCTCGTAGGCTTCGTTGATCTGATCCATGCGGATCATCTCGCAGTCGGGATGGATGCCCTTTTCGGCGCAGAAGTCGAGCATCTCCTGCGTTTCGCGGATGCCGCCGATGAGCGAGCCGGCGATGCGGCGACGCCCCATGACCAGCGGCACGGTGCTCGGCTCGTTCAAGGGGCCGATCTGGCCGACCAGGGTCAGCGTGCCGTCGATGTCGAGCAACGAGAGATAGGGATTGAGATCGTGCTTCACCGGCACGGTGTCGATGATCAGGTCGAAGCTGGCACGCGCCGCGCGCATTGCCTCCTTGTCGGTCGACACCAGATAGGCGCCGGCGCCGAGCGCCCCGGCATCGTCGGCCTTGGTGGCGCTGCGGCCGATGACCGTCACCCGCGCGCCCATGCCGACGGCGAACTTGACCGCCATGTGCCCCAGCCCGCCCAGACCGATGACGCCGACGCGGCTGCCGGGGCCGACCCGCCAGGTGCGCAGCGGCGACCAGGTGGTGATGCCGGCGCACAGCAGCGGCGCGGCGCGCGCCGGATCGAGGCCGGCGGGCAGCGACAGCACGAATTCCTCGCGCACCACCAGATGCCGCGAATAGCCGCCGTGCGTCGGCTCGTCGCTGATGCGGTCGCGGCCCGAATAGGTGGCGGTCATGCCCTTGCGGCAATACTGCTCCTCGCCGTTTTCGCACTGGTCGCACGCCTGGCAGGAGTCGACCATGCAGCCGACGGCGACGAGATCGCCGACGCCGTACCGGGTCACCGCCGCGCCCGTCGCCGTCACCCGGCCGACGATCTCGTGGCCCGGCACCACCGGGTAGATCGTGCCGCCCCAGTCATTGCGGGCGGTATGCAGGTCGGAGTGGCAGACGCCGCAATACAGCACCTCCATCGCCACGTCGTTGGCGCGCGGCTCCCGCCGCTCGATGGTCAGCGGCGCGAGTGCGGATTCAGGGGACTGGGCGGCGTAGGCTTTCGTTTTCATGGCGGGTTCCTTGTTCCTCGTTGCTGGACGCGGCGGGGCCGAAAAGGCCGGAGCAGGGGCGGCGGCGGGAAAGGAGCAGGGCGGGGAAAGCCTGGTTCGTCCGCAGCCGCGCCGGCCGGATGCCGTCCCCCGGACTCTACCGGAGCCGGCCGCCCGGCGTCACCCCGCCCGAGAGGCAGGAGGCGCCGGCTTGCGGACGTCCGTCGTGCTGCGCCACTCGGATTTGCGCCGGCAAGCCTGTAAAATCGCGGCCTTCGCCCTTTTCGATCCTTTTCCCGCCTCCGTGCCCGGCTCGCTCCGCCCCCTTCGCCTTGCCATCAACGGCTACGGCCGCATCGGCCGCTGCTTCCTGCGCGCGCTGCACGAATCGCCGTGCCGCGCGCAGTTGCAGGTGGTGGCGATCAACGAGCCGGCGGCGCTGGAGAGCATCGCCTACCTGACGCGCTTCGATTCGACGCACGGGCGCTTTCCGGGCGAGGTCGGATTGCAGGGACAGAGCCTGCTCATCGATGGTGAGGCCATTGCCGTCAGCCACGAAACGACGCCCGAGGCCGTCGACTGGCGCGCCATCGGCAACGGTGCCGGCATCGACCTCGTCGTCGAATGCTCCGGCCGCTACGGCGAGCGCGCCGACCTTGAACGCTTCCTCGCCGCCGGTTGCCCGCGCCTCCTGCTCTCGCACCCGGCAAACGGCGCAGCCGACGTGGACGCGACCATCGTCTACGGCATCAACCACGAAACGCTGACCGGCGCCGAGCGCATCGTCTCCAACGCCTCGTGCACGACCAACGCCGTCGTCCCGGTGCTCGACCTGCTGGTGCGCGAGATCGGCGTCGAGCACGTGCTGCTGACCACGCTGCATTCGGTGATGAACGACCAGCCGCTGGCCGACGGTTACCACCACCCGGATCTGCGCCGCACGCGCTCGGCGATGCAGTCGATCATCCCGGTATCGACCGGGCTGGCGCGCGGCGTCGAGCGCCTGCTGCCGCAGCTCGCCGGCCGTGTACAGGCCAAGGCCATCCGCGTGCCGACGGCCAACGTCTCGGCCATCGACATGGTCATCGAAATGAGCCGGCGCCAGCCCCCGCTCACCGCCGACGAGGCCAATGCCCTCTTCGCCGCCGCCGCCGCCGGCCCGTGGCGGAAACTGCTCGCCTGCACCGCCGACCCGCACGCCTCGATCGACTTCAACCACGACCCGCACTCGGCGATCGTCGACGGCAGCCAGACACGCCTCGCCGGCCAGCACATGCTCAACCTGCTGCTCTGGTTCGACAACGAATGGGGCTTCGCCAACCGCATGCTCGACGTCGCTTGTCACTGGCGCGGGAAATTGAATGAACCTCATTA
>JAVFAT010000240.1:0-3329 GCA_034002385.1 Azospira sp.
CTGGTGAAAACCTGCATCGAACTCGGGCTGACCATCATCCCGCGCGGCGGCGGCACCGGCTATACCGGCGGCGCCGTGCCGCTGACGCCGTATTCGGCGGTGATCAACACCGAAAAACTGATCGACCTCGGCCCGGTCGAGGAACTGGTGCTGCCCGGCCACACCGACACCTACGCCACCATCCGCACCGGCGCTGGCGTCGTCACCGAGAAGGTTTCCGAAGCGGCGGCGCTGGCCGGCCGCGTCTTCGCCGTCGACCCGACCTCGGCTTCCGCCTCCTGCATCGGCGGCAACATCGCCATGAACGCCGGCGGCAAGAAGGCCGTGCTGTGGGGCACCGCGCTCGACAACCTGGCCTGGTGGAAGATGGTCGACCCGGACGGCAACTGGCTGGAAGTCGAGCGGCTCGACCACAACTTTGGCAAGATCCACGAACAGCACACGGTGCGTTTCCGCATCCGCCGCTTCGACCCGACCGGCAGGAAGCTGCTGTCGGAAGAAGAACTCTCGATGCCCGGCCAGCACTGCCGCAAGGACGGGCTGGGCAAGGACGTCACCGACAAGTTCCTCGGCGGCGTGCCGGGCGTGCAGAAGGAAGGCACCGACGGCCTGATCGTCGCCGCGCGCTGGGTGCTGCACAAGATGCCGCCGGTGACGCGCACCGTCTGTCTCGAATTCTTCGGCCAGGTGCGCGAAGCGGTGCCGGCCATCGTCGAGATCACCGACTACTTCAAGCCGGGCGGTGAAGGCAACGCCGCCGGTGTGCTGCTTGCCGGTCTCGAACATCTCGACGAGCGCTACGTGAAGGCCGTCGGCTACACGACCAAGGCCAAGCGCCACGGCCGGCCGAAGATGGTGCTGATCGGCGACATCGTCGGCCACGACGAGGACGCGGTGATGAGCGCCGCGTCCGCCGTCATCCGCATGACCAACGCGCGCGGCGCCGAGGGCTTCATCGCCGTCTCGCCCGAGCAGCGCAAGAAGTTCTGGCTCGACCGCTCGCGCACCGCCGCCATTTCCAGGCACACCAATGCCTTCAAGGTGAACGAGGATGTGGTGATTCCGCTGCCGCGCATGGGTGATTACTGCGACGGCATCGAGCGCATCAACATCGAGCTGTCGACGCGTAACAAGCTCGCGCTATGCGACGCGCTCACCGAATTCCTCTCCAGCGACGTCAGCACCTGGCCGCTCGACGCTGGCGATGCGGAGGTCGGCAAGGACGTGTTCATCGGCGATTTCCGCCAGTCGGCGCTGGAGCGCGTGGCCGGCGTGCGCCGCCGCTGGCAGTGGCTGCTCGACAATCTCGACACGCCGCTCGCCGAAGCCGAAAAGCACTTCGCCGACCTTGGCATCGAAGCCGGCCCGCTTTCCAACCGCGCCGCCGATCCGACGCTCTTCCACCGCCTCCAGGACTACTCGATCCGCACCTCGTGGAAGACCGAGCTGAGGGCGGACCTGGCCGAATTGTTCGACGGCACGGTGTTCCGTCCGGTGCTCGAACGCATCGAGGCCATCCACAAGGAGGTGCTGCGCGGCCGCGTCTTCGTCGCCCTGCACATGCACGCCGGCGACGGCAACGTGCACACCAACATCCCGGTTAACTCCGACAACTACGAGATGCTGCAGACGGCCAACCGCGCCGTCGACCGCATCATGGCGCTGGCGCGTTCGCTCGACGGCGTCATCTCCGGCGAGCACGGCATCGGCATCACCAAGCTCGATTACCTGACCGACGAGGAAATGGCCTCGTTCTGGGCCTACAAGCAGAAGGTCGATCCGCAGGGTCATTTCAACCGCGGCAAGCTGCTGCGCGGTGCCGCCGCCAGCCCCTTTGCCGACGCCCGCCCGGCCAACCTCGACGACGCCTATACGCCGAGCTTCAACCTGATGGGCCACGAGTCGCTGATCATGGAGCAGACCGACGTCGGCGAGATCTCGCACGACATCAAGGACTGCCTGCGTTGCGGCAAGTGCAAGCCGGTGTGCTCGACGCACGTGCCGCGCGCCAACCTGCTTTATTCGCCGCGCAACAAGATCCTCGCCACCTCGCTGCTGATCGAGGCCTTCCTCTACGAGGAGCAGACGCGGCGCGGCATTTCGCTCGCCCACTGGGCCGAGTTCGAGGACGTCGCCGACCACTGCACGATCTGCCACAAGTGCGAAAAACCCTGCCCGGTCGACATCGACTTCGGCGACGTCACCATCAAGATGCGCAACCTGCTGCGCAAGCAGGGCAAGCGTTCGTTCAATCCCGGCAAGGCGGCGGCGATGGCCTTCCTGACGGCCAAGGATCCGGCCACCATCAAGCTGGTGCGCAAGGGCATGATCGAATGGGGCTACAAGGCGCAGCGCCTCGGCTACCGCATCGGCAAGTCGCTCGGACTCATCCAGGGCCAGGTCAAGGCGCCGCCGGCAACGCTCGGCAAGGCTCCGCTGGTTTCCCCGCTGCCCCGGGCGCAGGTCATTCACTTCATCAACAAGCCGATGCCCGGCGGCCTGCCCAAGCGCACCTCGCGCGCGCTGCTCGACATCGAGGACGACAAGATCGTGCCGGTGATCCGTGATCCGCAGAAATTCAAGGAGGATTCGGACGCCGTCTTCTACTTCCCCGGCTGCGGCTCCGAGCGCCTCTTCTCGCAGGTCGGGCTGGCCACGCAGGCCATGCTCTACGAACTGGGCACGGCCACCGTGCTGCCGCCCGGCTACCTGTGCTGCGGCTACCCGCAAAACGCCTCCGGCGACGAGGACGTGGGGCAGAAGATCACCACCGACAACCGCGTTCTCTTCCACCGCGTCGCCAACACGCTCAACTATCTCGACATCAAGACGGTGATCGTCTCCTGCGGCACCTGCATGGATCAGTTGCTGAAGTACGAGTTCGACAGGATCTTCCCTGGCTGCCGGCTGCTCGACATCCACGAATACCTGCTCGAAAAGGGCATCCGGCTCGATGGCGTCGACGGTGTCCGCTACATGTACCACGAGCCGTGCCACGCGCCGATGAAGACCATGCAGGGCATCAAGGTGGTCAATGAGCTGATGGGTCAGCCGGTCGATCTTTCCGACCGCTGCTGCGGCGAATCCGGCACGCTGGCCGTGGCGCGGCCGGACGTGTCGACGCAGGTGCGCTCGCGCAAGCAGCTCGAAATCGAGCAAGGCGCGGCGAAGCTGCGCGCCGACGGCTTCCAGGGCGAGGTGAAGATGCTCACCTCCTGCCCCTCCTGCCTGCAGGGCCTGTCGCGCTACAACGACGATGCCGGCATGAAGTCGGATTACATCGTCGTCGAGATGGCGAAACACCTGCTCGGCCCCGACTGGATGGAAAA
>JAVFAT010000241.1:0-3329 GCA_034002385.1 Azospira sp.
CGAGCATGGCGGCGGCGGTCGAGCGGATGACCGTCGGCATCGATCACATCAGCAAGAACGCGGTCGATGCCAACGATATTTCCAACGCGGCCGGCAACCTTTCCTCGGAGGGCGGGCGCATCGTCGGCACGGTGATCGACGAAATCCGCAAGATTGCCGAGTCGGTCAACGATTCTGCAAACATCATCGACGAACTCGGCCGCCAGTCCGACGAGATTTCGGCCATCGTGAACGTCATCAAGGAAATCGCCGACCAGACCAACCTGCTGGCGCTGAACGCCGCCATCGAAGCGGCGCGTGCCGGTGAATCCGGACGCGGCTTCGCCGTCGTTGCCGACGAGGTGAGGAAGCTCGCCGAGCGCACGACGAAGTCCACGCAGGAAATCTCGGCGATGATCTCGGCCATCCAGAACGGCACGCAGAGTGCCGTCGGCGCCATGCGCAACGGCGTCATCCGCGTCAATGAAGGCGTGAGCCTGGCGACCCAGGCCGGCGAGGCGATGAGCCAGATCCAGGGCAATTCCGCCAGCGTCGTCCAGACCGTTTCCGACATTTCCTCGGCGCTGCGCGAGCAGAGCACGGCGAGTTCGGAAATCGCCCGGAACGTCCAGCACATTGCCGAGATGGCCGAGGAAAACAACGCGGTGGTGTCCGAAAACGCCGAAACCGCGCACAAGCTCGAACAGCTCGCCGAAGGCCTGCAGACCGAGATCCGCCGCTTCCGCGTCTCCTGAACCCGCGGGTTTTTCCTGCCGAACGACGCCCGGCCTGGCCGGGCGTTTTCCGTTTACCTGTGCGCCCCCGCAATGGGTGTCGTTTCATGCTAATGTCGTGAAATTCCGCTTTCCCCCTTTCGCCAGGCGCGCACCGGATCGCTGCGCCAGGCGGTTTTCACCGTGAGCCACCCGTTGCCGGAAAGCCGCCGGCGCGGGAGACGAGGCCGGGCAGCAGACCCTGTGCGCCTGAACATTCTTGCCTTCACCGCCGGCGTCCTGTTCCTGCAGGTGCAGCCCGCGCTACTGGCGTCCGCCTGGCTGGCGGCCCTGGCCTTCGTCTTTCCGCTCGCACTCGGCTACCGCCGGCTGCGCCTGCCGGGTGCCGCCGTCCTCGTCGTCCTCGCCGCCTTTGCCCTCGGCTTTGCCTGGGCCGGGTTGCGCGCCGAATGGCGGCTGGCCGAGGCGCTCGCTGTCGAGTGGGAGGGGCGCGACATCGAGCTGTCCGGCGTCGTCGACGAGTTGCCGCAGCATTTTTCCGGCGGCGAGCGCTTCGTCCTTGTCGTCGAATCGGTGACCACCGCCGGGGTCAGTGTGCCCCGCCGCCTGCTGCTCTCGCGCTACGCCCGCGAGCCGGCGGTCGAGCCGCTCCGGCCCGGCCAGCGCTGGCGCTTCGTCGTCCGCCTCAAGCGCCCGCACGGCAACGCCAATCCGCACGGATTCGACTACGAAGCCTGGTTGCTCGAACGCAGCATTCGCGCCACCGGCTATGTCCGCGACAAGCCGGCCGGCGTGCTGCTTGCTGGAGAATCGGCGCATCCAGGGCACCGCATCGAACGCGCACGCCAGGCGATCCGCGATCGCTTTCTCGGTACGCTGGCCGGCAGCGACTACGCCGGCGTTCTCGTTGCGCTCGTCGTCGGCGACCAGCGGGCCATCGACGGCGATCTCTGGCAGCTTTTCGCACGTACCGGCACGACGCATCTGATGAGCATTTCCGGCCTGCACGTGACGATGGTGGCGGCGCTTGCCGCAGCGCTCGCCGGCGCCTTCTGGCGCCGCGTGCCGGCGCTGGCGTTGTGTCTGCCGGTGCCGCGCGCGGCCGTTGTCGCCGGCTGGCTGGCGGCACTCTTCTACGTCTTTCTCGCCGGTTTCTCGGTACCGGCGCAGCGCACGCTGTACATGCTCAGCGTCGGCGCGCTGGCGCTCCTTTCCGGACGACGCACGGCACCGACGCGCACGCTGGCGCTGGCGCTTCTGACGGTGCTGCTGATCGATCCGTGGGCGCCGCTCGCGCCCGGATTCTGGCTTTCCTTCGGTGCCGTCGCGCTGCTCCTGCACGCGGCCGGCGAGCGCCTCGGCGAGGCGGCCTCGCCGCGCCGCGTGCTCCTGCGCTGGGGCTTGGCGCAGTGGGCGGTGACGCTCGGCTCGCTGCCGCTGCTGCTCTTCTTCTTCCAGCAGTTCTCGCTCGTTTCGCCGCTGGCCAACGCGCTGGCGATCCCGGCGATCAGCCTGCTGGTGACGCCGCTGGCGCTCCTCGCCGCCGTGCTGCCGATGCCCTGGCTGCTCCACCTCGACCACGGGCTGCTGGCCTGGGTGATGCGCTTCCTCGGCTGGCTCGCCGGCCAGCCGCTGCTCGAATTGCCGGCGCCGCCGGCCTGGAGCGTCGCCCTGGCGTTGGCCGGCGTTGTCTGGATGCTGCTGCCGCGCGGTTTTCCGGCCCGCTGGGCGGGCCTGCCGCTGCTCGTGCCGGCGCTCGTCGCCGGTGTGCCGCGACCGCCCGTCGGCGAGGCCTGGATCGACGTGCTCGATGTCGGACAGGGGCTGGCCGTGGTCGTGCGTACCGCGTCGAAGGCCATGCTCTACGATACCGGGCCGTCCTACGGTCAGGCCGCCGATGCCGGCCAGCGCGTCGTCGTGCCGTACCTGCGCGCCCTCGGACTTGCCCGCCTGGACGCAATGATGGTGACGCACTCCGATTCCGACCACGCCGGCGGCGCCGCCAGCGTGCTTGCCGCGCTGCCCGTTGGGCGCCTGCTCTCTTCGGTGCCGGCGCTCCCCGGCGAGCGTTGCGTGGCCGGGCAGGGCTGGCAGTGGGATGGTGTCCGTTTCGACGTGCTGTACCCGCCGGCCGGCGGGGGCGCCGTGCGTCCCAACGAGGCGTCGTGCGTGCTCAAGGTGAGCGCCGGCGATGAATCGATGCTGCTGACGGCGGACATCGGTGCGCGCGAGGAGCGGCAACTGCTCGCGGCCGACCGGGCCGCGTTGCGCGCCGATGTGCTGCTGGTGCCGCATCACGGCAGCGCCGGCTCGTCCACGCCGGATTTCGTGGCTGCCGTCGGCGCCCGACAAACGGTTTATTCCGTCGGCTACCGCAACCGTTTCGGCCACCCGCGCGCCGAGGTTCTTGCCCGTCATGGCGGAGCGACCGTCTGGCGTACCGATCACCAGGGTGCGGTGTCGGTGCGTCTCGGCGGTGGCGTGCGCGTCGGCGCCTATCGCCTCGACCGGCCGAGATACTGGTACGGTCGATGAGCCACGGGCCGGCGTCGGGGCAATTGACGGCGTGTGAATCCAGCGCGAATCCAGCGCAGATCCCGTACTTGCCTCCGCCTC
>JAVFAT010000242.1:0-3318 GCA_034002385.1 Azospira sp.
GCCCGAAGCCGTGGAGCTACGAGGGCGACGACGGCCCGGCAAACTGGGCGAAGCTTTCCACCGACTACGCCGCCTGCGCCGGCGGGCAGCAATCGCCGATCGACCTGCGCGCGCCGATCCTCGCCGACTTGCCGGCAATCCGCTTTTCCTGGAACGTCATCCCGCTCACGATCACCGACACCGGCAAACTGATCGAGGTTTCCGGTGCCGGCGGTGGCCACATCACCGTCGAGGGCGAGGACTACGAATTGCAGCACGCCCGCTTCCGCCTGCCGGCGGAGGAAATCGTCGACGGCAAGCGCGCCGCGATGAGCGTGCAGTTCGAGCATCGCAGCCAGTCCGGGAAGATCGCCGTCCTTGCCGTACCGCTGGTCGAGGGCAAGGAGAACCGGCTGGTTCGCCAGCTGCTGACAGCGCTACCGCTGGAGCGCGGCAAGGCGCACGCGCCGGCCGGGGTCAAGGTCGATCTCGGGGTGTTCATCCCGCAGAAGCGCGACTACTACACCTATTCCGGTTCGCTGACGATGCCACCCTGCACCGAAAGCGTCACCTGGCTGGTGCTGAAGCAGCCGGCAACGCTGTCGAAGGAGCAGATCGCCGACTTCGCCAAGGCCTACCGCGACAACGTGCGGCCGGTGCAGCCGACCAACGGGCGGATCATCAAGGGCAGTCGCTGAGGCTGCCGCCACGCAGCCTGGCAGGAGCGCACAAAAAAGAAGGGGCGGCCTTGCGGGCCGCCCCTTCTTCGTTCCGGAGAACGCGGATTACAGCATCGCCTTCAGCAGCTTGCCCATCTCGGACGGGTTGCGCGTGACCTTGAAGCCGCACTCTTCCATGATGGCGAGCTTGGCGTCGGCGGTGTCGGCGCCGCCGGAGATCAGCGCGCCGGCGTGGCCCATGCGCTTGCCGGCCGGAGCGGTCACACCGGCGATGAAGCCGACGATCGGCTTCTTCATGTTGGCCTTGCACCACTGGGCGGCTTCGGCTTCGTCCGGACCGCCGATTTCGCCGATCATGATGACGGCGTCCGTATCCGGATCGTCGTTGAACATCTTCATGACGTCGATGTGCTTCAGGCCGTTGATCGGGTCACCGCCGATACCGACGGCGGATGACTGGCCGAGGCCCAGTTCGGTGAGTTGACCGACGGCTTCGTAGGTCAGCGTGCCGGAGCGGGAAACGACGCCGATGCGGCCCTTCTTGTGGATGTGGCCGGGCATGATGCCGATCTTCACTTCGTCCGGGGTGATGAGACCCGGGCAGTTCGGGCCGAGCAGCAGCGTCTTCTTGCCGCCCTTGGCTTCCTTTTCCTTCATCTTGTTGCGCACCATCAGCATGTCGCGGACGGGGATGCCTTCGGTGATGCAGATCGCCAGGTCGAGGTCGGCTTCAACGGCTTCCCAGATCGCGGCGGCGGCTCCCGGGGGCGGCACGTAGATGACGGAGACGGTGGCGCCGGTCTGCTGGGCGGCTTCCTTGACCGAACCGTAGATGGGCACGTCGAAGATCTTCTCGCCGGCCTTCTTCGGGTTCACGCCGGCGACGAAGCAGTTCTTGCCGTTCGCGTACTCGATGCACTTCTCGGTATGGAACTGGCCGGTCTTGCCGGTGATGCCCTGGGTGATGATCTTGGTGTCTTTGTTGATCAGGATGGACATTCGTAACTCCCTTACTTGACCGCGGCGACGATCTTGGTGGCGGCGTCCGCCATCGAATCGGCGGAGATGATGGGCAGACCGGAGTCCTTGAGGATCTGCTTGCCCAGATCCTCGTTGGTGCCCTTCATGCGGACGACCAGCGGCACGGACAGATTCACGGCGCGCGAGGCGGCGACGACGCCGGTGGCGATGGTGTCGCAGCGCATGATGCCGCCGAAGATGTTGACCAGAATGCCCTTCACCTTGGGGTTCTTGAGCATCAGCTTGAAGGCCTCGGTGACCTTCTCGGCCGTGGCGCCGCCGCCGACGTCGAGGAAGTTGGCCGGTTCGGCGCCGAAGAGCTTGATCGTATCCATCGTCGCCATGGCCAGACCGGCGCCGTTCACCAGGCAGCCGATGTTGCCGTCGAGCGAGATGTAGGCGAGGTCGAACTTCGAGGCCTCGACTTCATCCGGATCTTCTTCGTCGAGGTCGCGCATGGCGACGATCTCTTCCTGGCGGTAGAGGGCGTTCGAGTCGAAGTTGAACTTGGCGTCGAGCGCCTTGACCGTGCCGTCGCCTTCGTGGATCAGCGGGTTGATCTCGGCCAGCGAAGCGTCGGTTTCCATGTAACAGGTGTAGAGCTTCTTCAGCGTATCGACACACTGCGGGATCGAGCCTTCCGGCATCCCCATGCCCTTGGCCAGCGTCAGCGCCTGCTCGTCGGTGAGGCCGACCAGCGGGTTCACGAAGACCTTGATGATCTTCTCCGGCGTCTTGTGCGCGACTTCCTCGATATCCATGCCGCCTTCGTAGGAGGCCATCATCGCCACCGACTGCGTGGCGCGGTCGGTCAGCGCGGCAACGTAGTATTCGTGCTTGATGTCGGCGCCTTCCTCGATCAGCAGGTGGCGAACCTTCTGGCCTTCCGGGCCGGTCTGGTGCGTGACCAGCTGCATCCCGAGGATCTGGCCGGCGTACTCGCGCACTTTTTCCAGAGAGGTTGCGACCTTGACGCCGCCGCCCTTGCCACGGCCACCTGCGTGGATCTGTGCCTTGACGACCCAGACGTTGCCGCCCAGCGTTTCGGCGGCCTTCACCGCGTCGTCCACCGACGTGCAGTGAATGCCGCGCGGAACCGTGACGCCGAATTTCTTCAGGATTTGCTTGCCCTGATATTCGTGAATCTTCATGCGCTTTCCTTGCTTGGTTGAGGTTGCGAGCGAGTGGGCGGGAGGTCGTCCTACCCGGTTTTACTTCCGCGATACCAGCGCGGGTAATAGCGCCGGACCGCTTCCGAATGCGAATCGAGGGCATGACAGCGGTCGAGCTGGAAAGGCTTGACGCCGCTGTCGGCATTGTCCTGCACGTCGCTGGCGAAGGTCTGCAAGGCCGCCGTCGGCAGGTAATTGAGCAGTTCGGTGATGTGCGAGCAGCCGTGGATGCCGGAGAGGCGCTCCTTGACGTCCTTGCGGAACCCCCGGAACAGGTTGAGACCGACGAGGTGCCGGCGGTAGTCCGGCGCGATCGAGGTGCAGTGCTCGTTGTAGGGCGCCGCGTCGCTGCTGGCGCAGGCGTCGAGCACGTTCATCTGGTGGTCGATGGTGACGCGCACCCACATGTCGTGCACCGGCTCGCCCTTGGCGATGATCTTCGACGAAATCGGGTAGTCGTGGTTCTT
>JAVFAT010000243.1:0-3261 GCA_034002385.1 Azospira sp.
CGCGCACCAGATGCTTCGAGAAACGCGCCGCACCGTGGCCGGAGAGCACCGCGCCGAGCATTTCCAGCGCGTAGGGATCGACATCCCGCTCGACATCCCGCAGCACCGGCGCGCGGTAGCCCATGATCAGCATCGGCAACTCGGCCGGCGCCTTCACCGTCAGCCGGCGGACGCCAGCCTGCGCCGGCTCGTCCTGCGGCTTGCGCACCGGCAGCGGACGCGCGGCGAGTGTGCCGTAGTGCTTCTCGGCGGCGGCGAAAACGGCCTTGTGATCGACATCGCCGACGACCACCACATAGGCGTTGTTCGGCACGTACCAGCGCTCGTACCAGTCGCGCGCATCCTGCGCGCTCATGTGTTCGAGGTCGCTCATCCAGCCGATGATCGGCCGGCGGTAGGGGTGCGTCTGGAAGGCGGCGGCGTTCATCGCCTCGAACAGCCGGGCGCGCGGCTGGTCTTCGGTGCGCAGGCGACGCTCTTCCATGACCACCTTGATTTCCTGCGCGAACTCGTCGGCGGAAAGCGTCAGATGGCGCATCCGGTCGGCTTCCAGCGCCATCATTTCTTCGAGCTTTTCCTTCGGCACCTGCTGAAAATAGGCAGTGTAGTCGCGGCTGGTGAAGGCGTTGTCGCGGCCGCCGGCGGCGGCGACGAGGCGGTTGAACTCGCCCGGCCCGACCGTCGGCGTGCCCTTGAACATCATGTGTTCGAGCGCGTGCGCGACGCCGGTGACGCCGTTCGTCTCGTCCATCGAACCGACACGGTACCAGACCATATGAACGGCCGTCGGCGCGCGCCGGTCTTCCTTGACGATGACCGAGAGACCATTGGCCAGCCGGTGTTCGTAGGGATTGGCGAAAGCGGGCGGCGCGGCGAGAAGACTGGCCAGCCCGAAGAGTGAGGCAAGTAGGTTTCGTCGCATGGTCATCAGGGGGCTTCTGTTAAGATTCGTTCCGGCGAACGGTGGCTCGTCGGGGCTGCCATCTTATCACCGCCCCGGCGGACGCCCTTCGCGGCACGCCCCCTCACCACCCGGACTCCGCATGTTTGGCTTCCTGAAAAAATCCACCGACGACGGCGCCGCGCCGGACGCCCCCGCCGCGCCTTCCTGGCGCGAGCGCCTGAAGGCCGGACTCGCCCGCACGCGCGCGCAGTTCGGCGGCAAGGTGAAATCGATCTTCGCCCGCGGCAAGGTCGACGACGAACTCCTCGAAGAACTCGAAACCCTGCTGCTGACCAGCGACATCGGCATCGAGGCCACCGGGCACCTGCTCGCCGACCTGAAGGCGCGGGCGAAGAAGGCCAAGGCGGAAACGCCGGAAGCGATCCAGCAGGCGCTCGCCGACGCGCTGCACGACCTGCTGCTGCCGCTGGAGCAGCCGCTCGACGTCGACACGCACCGGCCGTTCATCATCATGCTCGCCGGCATCAACGGCGCCGGCAAGACAACCTCGATCGGCAAGCTGGCCAAGTACTTCCAGGCGCAGGGCAAGTCGGTGCTGCTCGCCGCCGGCGACACCTTCCGCGCCGCCGCGCGCGAACAGCTGATGACCTGGGGCGAGCGCAACAACGTCACCGTCGTCGCGCAGGAATCGGGCGACCCGGCTGCCGTCATCTTCGACGCCATTGCCGCCGCCAAGGCGCGCGGCATCGACATCGTCCTCGCCGATACCGCCGGCCGCCTGCCGACGCAGCTGCACCTGATGGAAGAAATCGCCAAGGTCCGCCGCGTCATCCAGAAGGCCGACCCGACCGGCCCGCACGAGACGCTGCTGGTGCTCGACGCCAATATCGGCCAGAACGCGCTGGCGCAGGTCAAGGCCTTCGACAAGGCGGTCCAGGTCAGCGGCCTCGTCGTCACCAAGCTCGACGGCACCGCCAAGGGCGGCGCGCTGGCGGCGATTGCCCGCCAGTGCCCGAAGCCGGTGCGCTTCATCGGCGTCGGCGAGGGCATCGACGACCTGCGCCCCTTCGTCGCCCGCGACTTCGTGGATGCGATGTTCGAATGAGCAATCCTCTCCCCTGCCCCCTTCTCGCAGAAGCGAGTGACCACGGTGCGGCCGCGGCGCGGCCTCCGGTGTTTTTCGCCATGCCGCTGTGGCTTACCCCACGGGGGTTTGCTTCGTGGCGAACCCCAAGGGCATTTGCTTCGCAGCACACCCCGAGCGTGCCTGCTTTGCGGTGGACTCCAGGGGTACTTGCTTCGCGGCGCGGCGCCGCGGCGGCGGCATGATCGTCTGCTCCGGCGTCGGCAAGCGCTACCCCGGCGGCCTGACGGCGCTCGCCGACGTCAGCTGCGAAATCGGCACCGGCGAGATGGTCTTCGTCACCGGCCATTCCGGCGCCGGCAAATCGACGCTGGTCAAGCTCTTCGCCGCCATCGAGCGACCGACCGCCGGCAGCATCGTGGTCAATGGCCAGAACCTCGCCGCCCTGCGCCCGGCGGCCATTCCCTACCTGCGCCGCAACTTCGGCCTCGTCTTCCAGGATCAGAAACTGCTCTTCGACCGCAACGCGCTGGAAAACGTGCTGCTGCCGCTTTCCATCGTCGGCGCCTCGCGCCACGAAGCACTGCGCCGCGCGCAGGCGGCGCTCGACAAGGTCGGCCTGCTCGACCGGGCGAAGGCCAACCCGGTCGCCCTCTCCGGCGGCGAACAGCAGCGCCTGGCCATCGCCCGCGCCGTGGTGAACCGGCCGGCGGTGCTGCTCGCCGACGAGCCGACGGCCAACCTCGACAGTGAGTCGGCCGATGGCATCTTCGACATCTTCCACGCCTTCCATCAGGTCGGCGTGACCGTCATCATCGCCACGCACGATCCGCGCCCCGGCGCGCGCGTGCTGCGCCTCGCGCACGGCAGGGTCGCCGCATGAAGCGCTGGCTCGTGCAACATGCCGCCGCGCTGCGCAACGCGCTGCGGCGCTGCGCCGCCGCACCGCTCGGCACGGCGCTGTCGCTCTTCGTCATCGGCATCGCGCTGACGCTGCCGGCAGCCGGCTGGCTGCTCATCGACAACCTCCGGCTGGCGGCACAAGGCGCGTCCGGCGTGCAGCAGATCAGCCTGTTCATGGACGTCGACGCCGATCGCCAGGCCACGGCGGAAATCGAAGACCGGCTGCGCACGGCAGCACCCGGCACCTGGCGCTTCGTGCCGCGCGAAGAGGCGCTGGCACAGCTGAAAGGCAGCGCCGGCATGGCCGAAATCCTCGCCAGCCTGCCACGGAACCCTCTGCCCGACGCCTTCGTCGTCGAACCCGCCGACG